>CAYLPO010000082.1:5178-5991 GCA_964385575.1 uncultured Lachnospiraceae bacterium
ACCGTTTTCGTCCAGCTTATTGACTGCATTGTCATCCACGCACAGGTCTGTTCCGTCGGCCAGACCGATATAGATGCTGTCGATCTTGTCGGAATTCTGCATCATCACGGTCATGGGTACCGAGAGGTTCGACGCAGTGCTCAAAAGCTCCGACTGCGTATAATCCACGCCCTCCTCGCAGAGGACCATGGCTGAAGGCGTTCCCTCCAGCTCCGCGTTCGGCAGCTGAAACTCCACGTTCGCAAAACTGTCGCTGTGCCCGAACATATCCTGCGCCATGCTCTGCAGGATGCGGATCTCGGTCACGATCTCGGCAATGTCGCGGTCCTCGGCGTCAGCCTCCAGCCCTGTCGTCCGGATCAGGGTACTCTCCAGCATCTGCCGCATGGTGGCCGCGGAAGCCTCCGACACCGCCTGCTGCTGTTCCTCGCTTGTCCGGTTCACGATCCGGGAAAGCCGGTAGATCTGGACTCCCGTGATCGCCGCGAACACGGCGACCGCCATGATCAGCACGATCAACACCAGACTGATGGCTTTCTTCTGAAAACCGCCGAATGTAAATCCCAGTATCTTCTTCAATTTCTCACCGCCGATCCAGCATTTTCTTCAGATACAAGCCCGTAAACGACGCGGGATCCTCCGCGACCTCTTCCGGCGTTCCCTTCGCAATGACCGTGCCGCCGCCGTCGCCGCCGTTCGGCCCCAGGTCAATGATATAATCCGCTGTCTTGATCACATCCAGGTTATGCTCGATCACAATAACCGTGTTTCCGCCCTCGCGGAGCTGCTGCAGAACCTCCACAAGCTTGTGTA
>CAYLPO010000082.1:6001-6922 GCA_964385575.1 uncultured Lachnospiraceae bacterium
GCAAAGTGCAGACCCGTCGTCGGCTCGTCCAGAATGTAGATGGTCCGGCCGGTGCTGCGTCTGGACAGTTCGGTGGCCAGCTTCACGCGCTGCGCCTCGCCGCCCGACAGCTCCGGGGACGGCTGCCCCAGCTTCACGTAGGACAGGCCCACATCATAGAGCGTCTGGATCTTCCGCCGGATGGACGGCACCGAGTCGAAGAACTCCAGCGCCTCCTCCACGGTCATGTTCAGAACGTCATAGATGGACTTGCCTTTATAATGCACCTCCAGCGTCTCGCGGTTATAGCGCTTGCCCTCGCAGACCTCGCAGGGGACATAGACATCCGGAAGGAAATGCATCTCGATCTTTATGATGCCGTCGCCCGAGCAGGCCTCGCAGCGGCCGCCCTTGACATTGAACGAAAACCTGCCCTTGCTGTAGCCGCGCGCCTTCGCGTCCGTGGTCTGCGCGAACAGGTCGCGGATCTGGTCGAACACCCCGGTGTAGGTCGCCGGGTTCGAGCGCGGCGTGCGTCCGATCGGGCTCTGGTCAATGTCGATGACCTTGTCCAGCTGCTCGATCCCCTCGACCCCATCCGACTTGCCGGGGTACACCGTGGTCGCGCGGTTCAGCTCGCGGGCCAGGGTCTTATTCAGGATCTCGTTTACAAGCGACCTCTTTCCCGATCCCGAGACGCCGGTCACGCAGGTGAACACGCCCAGCGGGAAGGTCACATCGATCTTTTTCAGATTATTCTCTCTGGCGCCCTTCACGCGGATCCACCCCTGCGGTTTCCTGCGCACGGCGGGCACCGGGATCTTCTTTCTGCCGGCCAGGTAATCACCCGTGATCGAGTCCGGGCAGGCCATGATCTCCTCCGCGGTTCCCTGCGCCACGATCTCGCCGCCGTGTTCTCCCGCTCCCGGTCCGATGTCCACG
>CAYLPO010000083.1:0-6919 GCA_964385575.1 uncultured Lachnospiraceae bacterium
CGCGCTGGAAAAGAGGAGAATAGGTCATGTTGAATTTTGAAAAGCTGAAAGACGAGCGTTTTATCTGTATCTCGGCCCAGGACGGCCCGGTCCTCTCGCAGGAGATCGACCACGTCTGCCGCACGCGGGGCTATGAGCCCAATGTCGTCTGCCAGTACGACCGTGCCGAGGCCGTCCTGCTCTCGGTCAGCGCGGGCATCGGGATCTCGATCATCCCGGAGGCGCTGAAAAACGCGGCCTATTCGGAAAATGTGCGTTTCGTGCGCATCCCGGGCCGGGACGCCGAGCGCACGTACGTGATCGCATGGCGCCGCGATAGTTCGAATCCCGCGGCGCGGATCTTTCTGGATGTGGTGAAGGAGCTGTACGTGTAACTCACTCCCGCAGCAGCAGCACCTCGCTCGCGGGCAATGTCACGCAGCCCTCATCTGGCACGTCCACATGCAGAGCTTTCTCGATCTCCCAGCGCAGAAGGTGCTCGGTCTGCGATCCCTTCTTCCGGATCTGAAGAATAAACGAGAACGTATCCTCGATCCGGTTCACGACCTCATATTCGAACGCATACGGATCCGTCTCCAGAGTTTCCGGTCCGCACAGCATGAAACGGTGCGCGCGGATCCCCATCCAGCTGCAGTCCGCATCGGCCGGCGCCGGAAACGCCAGCCCCCAGTCGTCCGCGACTGCCAGACCGCCTTCCCGGTGAGCAGGCGACAGATTCTTGCAGCCGGTCAGACGCGCGGTGGTCGCGGTCAGCGGATACGCAAACAAGTGCCACTTCTCGTCAAACGTATCGATGTGCCCATTCTTATAGACCGCCACCTTATCGCTCAGACGGTAGACCTCGTCGCGGTTGTGCGTGACCAGGAGCGTCGTTCCCGCGAATTCCCGGATCGTCGTGCGCACTACCTGCTCCATCTCCCACCGCAGCGTGGCATCCAGCGCCGAAAACGGTTCATCCAGCAGAAGCAGGTCCGGCTCGGACGCCAGAATGCGGGCCAGAGCCGCGCGCTGCTGCTGTCCGCCGGAAAGCTGCGAGGGATAGCGGTCCTCCAGGCCGGTCAGTTTCAGCCGTTCCACATACTGCATGGCCGCCTGTCGGCGCTCGGCCTTCTTCATCCTTCCTCTCCGCTCCAGCCCGGTCATAATGTTCTCCGCCACGGTCATGTTCGGAAACAGCGCATAGTTCTGGAACAGGTATCCGACCCGCCGCTGCTGCGGCTTCAGGTCGATCTTCTTCGCCGAATCAAAGACCGTGCGGCCGTTGATCATGATCACGCCTTCGTCCGGACGGAGCACCCCGGCAATGCACCTGAGCGTCATGCTCTTCCCGCAGCCCGAATCTCCGAGCAGCGAAAGCGTCTCCTGCTCCGCGTCAAATTTCACATCTAATGTAAAATCCCCGATCTTTTTTCGGATATCCACGAAAATCGACATGACTCACCACCTGTTCTGACGTCTGCCCTTTCCGGCAGAGATCGCATTGATCGCCACAATGATCACCAGCGCGATCACCAGCATGATTGCGACCCAGACCCCCGCGGTAGTATAGTCTCCGCTCTTGATCACATTCGCAATGCTCTGAGAGATCGTACCCGTCCGCCCTGCGATATTGCCCGCAAGCATTGATGTAGCTCCGTACTCGCCCAAGGCGCGGGCAAAAGTCAGCACCGTGCCGGACGCCACGCCGGGCCCCGCCGCCGGAAGAACGACCTTCCGGAACAGCCGGAACTCAGACATTCCCAGCGTCCGCGCCGCATAGACCAGGTCCGGATCGACCTGCTCAAACGCGGCACGGGCATTCCGGTACATCAGCGGAAACGCGATCACGGACGCGGCAATGATGCAGCCCAGCCAGGTCTGCACCACCTTGATGCCAAACGTTCCGAAGAGGAACGCGCCCAGAGGACGGCGCAGGGAAAACAGCAGCAGCAGGAAGAAACCCGCGACCGTGGGCGCCACAACCCTCGGCAATGTCAGAATACCGTCGATCACCGCGCGCGCTTTCGGGCCCAACCGCAGAACACCGCGCGCTGCCCAGATCCCCAGAAAAAAACAGACGACCGTGGCTATCAGTCCTGTCTTCAGCGAGATCCAGAGCGGGCTCCAGTCAAAGCGGGCCGCGATCTCCAGAATGTGTCCCATACGTCGTTCCTCCGTCATGCAATCCGCCGGGCCGGCAGACGCCTCTTTGCGTTTTACTGCCCGCCCGGCAGTACTTTATTCAGCGGTTCAGGATGAAGCAGTAATCCTCATACGCATTCATGCACAGGTCTGTCTGCAGAAACGCCAGAAAATCATCCGCCGCGGCGATCTCCGCCTCATCCGCCTGCGGGTTCGCGACCCGGCAGACCGGATAAATGATGGGGCCGGTGAGCGTTCCGTCATCCTGTTCGATGATCGTCAGATCGTCCTGATGATTATAATAATCTGAATAATAGATCGTGGCTACCTCGACCGTACCTTCCACCGCCTTTACCGCGGCAACTTCCACATCATCCGCCTCGTCGATCTGCACTCCTCCGAGCGCCTCGGAGATCTCCTCGGAAGTGTAGGCCGCGGGGTCATCGGTCTCCTCCAGTAGCCCCATAGAGATCAGGGCAATACGCGAATATTTTCCGACCGGCACGCTGCCGCCGCACAGGCCGATGATCTCGGCATCGCCGATATTCGCAAAGCCGGTGACTGCAGTCTCGGTGTCATTGCCCCGGACCAGGCAGAGCTCATTGCTCAGCAGCTCCACGATGGACCCGTCCACGACCAGGCCGTCGGTCTCATTCAGGGTCGTGACCTGCGCTTTCCCTGCCGAGAAGAAAATGTCGTGGTCCACTCCGCCGGCCTCTTCGATCCCGGCCAGCAGCCGTCCGGAGGAACCGTAATTCGCTACGATCGTGACATTCGGCTGAACTTCCGCATACGCGGGAATGATCACGTCTTCAAATACTGCCTGCAGGGAGGCAGCCACATCGATATAGACAGTGGTCTCATCCAGAAGCGCCGCCGGCTCCGTCTCAGATTCTGTCTCAGCGGAAGCCGCTCCGGCGTCGGCCGCAGCCTCGGTCTCAGAAGCCGCGGGCTCATCTGAACCGGACGTACCGCAGGCCGCCAGCCCCAGCACCATCGCAAGCGCCAGAAGCAATGCAATTACTTTTTTCATGATGTTTTTCTCCTTTTCTTTTTCTTCTTCGGCATTGCATTTATGATCAGATGACGGATTCCGTTCTTGTCTCACCCCTGCCTCCCGTTATAATGGAGGCAGACAGAAAGGAGTTCCGTCATGGACCACCGTTTTTCTTATACAGACCGTCTTCCGTCCGAGACAGACCATCTTTCGGCCGGAGCCGAATGTCCCTCGTCTGATCCGGACCTCTCCCGCCGCGCCGCGCTGATCCTGGCCGGCGGCCGCTCCAGCCGCATGGGCGCGGATAAGCCGCTGCTGAAGATCGGCGGCGAGACCCTGCTCGAGCGTGCCGTGCGCTTCTGGCGCGAGAGCGGCCGGGTGGGCCGGATCCTGATTGCGAACGGCCAGCCCGGGCATCTGGAACCGCTTCCCGAAGGCACGCAGGCGGTCTATGACCTGGAAGAGGGCCGCGGACCCATGGCCGGACTGATCGCCGCGTTCCGGCAGTCCGACGCCGATGTGCTCTATGTCAGCGCCGTCGACATGCCGTTTCTGCGCCGGGACGCCATCCTTCCGGTTCCGCCGGGCGATGCCGCGGTCTATCACTGTGCCGGGCGCAGGCAGCCGCTGTTCGGCGTCTACCGCCGGAGCATCCTGCCGAAGGCAGAAGCCGTTCTGGCAGAAGGCTGCGGAACGCTGAATGTCCTTCTGGACCGCTGCGACACCCTGATCGCGGACCTGCCTGACTTCGAGAGCTCTCTGTTCTCGAATATCAATACCCCGGAGGACCTCCAGCGTGCCCGCGCAGGACAGCCTCCGGTCATCGCCGTCTGCGGCTGGCATAATGCCGGTAAGACGACGTTTCTCTCCCGCCTGATCCCCGCGCTTCGCGCGCGCGGCCTGCGGATCGGCCTCTTCAAGCACGACGGCCACGGCTTTGACATGGACAAACCCGGGACCGATACCTACATCCTGACGGAGGCCGGCGCGGATCCGGTGAGCATTATCGGGCCGGAACGCTACGCGCTTCTGGGCACCGGCGTCACCTTCCCCGAGCAGCTGCGCTTCCTTTACGGCGACTGTGATCTGATCTTCGCGGAAGGCTTCAAGTACTCCGCATACCCGAAGATCGAGTTTCGCCGCGCCGCGGTGGGCCGCCCGCGCATCGTCACGGACGACACGCTGGTCGCGCTGGTCACGGACGCGCCCGCAGACCCGGAAACGGATCCGGATGTCCCGGGAGCCGCGCGGATCCCGCTCGACGACATCGAGGGCTGCGCGGACCTGCTGTGCAGGATCTTTCTGGCCAAATAAAAATGCTCTGCCGGAAAAGCAGAGCACTGACGAAGAACAGATGAAAACGATTTCACCGGCGCGGCCCGTATCTGGCGGTCGCGCTTTTTCTTCTCACATGCTCTCCTTTTCAATGAGGAAGGCGGCGGCGTTTCCACCTGCTGCCCCGGAAGCATTCATCTCCGCAAAACGATCCTGTCAACCGTCCCGCAAAGATCCGCTTCGTCCCGCCTGTCATAGCCGTCCTGACCGGAAGACCTTAGACAAACGGGCTCGGAGAGACTGATATTCTGTTTTCAATGATTCAGGTCACGGCCATTCCGGCCATGAACCACATTCCGGCGGAGGCCACATTCAGGCCACGACCTCGACCGCATCCCCGGCACGCGCTGTGCCCTCCTCGAGGATCCGCACAAAGATCCCCTCGCGCGGCATCACGCAGTCGCCGGTCTTTCTGCGGATCTCGCAGTCCGCATGACACTCTTTGCCGATCTGTGTCACCTCCGCGAGCGCAGTCCCGATCCGGAGCCTGGTCCCGATGGGCAGGCTCTTCAGCTCGATCCCCCGGGTCAGGATATTTTCCGCGAACACGCCGGCGTCCAGCGGCGCCGCGATCCGCTCCTCCATGACCTCCACGCTCTCGCGCGCCAGCAGACTGACCTGCCGGTGCCATTTCCCGGCATGGGCGTCTCCTTCGATCCCGTGTTCCGGGATCAGCCGGATCTCCTCCACCGGATGCTTCACGGTTCCCTTCTGCTCACTGATGCAGACCGCCGCGATCTCAGCCATGTTGATGCTCCTCTCCATGATGGTGCTCTCCGTGGTGATGATCGCCGTGATGATGCCCTTCGTGATGATGTTCATCCCCGCAGTCCGCGTCATTGCCCCGCAGGATATCGATGCCGTGTTTAATGGAATCGAGTACCGCGGACAGATTCTCCGTCGACGCCTTCCGGCTTCCGGGCAGATTCACGATGACCGTATCTCCGCGCAGGCCGGCCGTCTCACGCGACAGCGACGCGCGCGGCGTAATGGTCAGGCTGAACGCGCGCATGGCCTCCGGGATCCCCGGTGCCAGCCGCTCCACGACCGCAAGGGTCGCCTCCGGCGTCACATCCCGGTGCGAAAAGCCGGTCCCGCCGGTCGTCAGCGCCAGACAGACCTTCCGCTCATCCGCGAGCCGGATCAGGGTCTCCCGGATCTGCTCATAATCATCCGGAATGATCCCGGTCTCCACGACCGTAAATCCGCTTTCTTCCAGCATCTTCACCAGCGCCGGTCCGGAAGTGTCCTCACGGAGGCCCTGGCTGCCCTTATCACTCACCGTGATCACAGCTGCGGTATATTCCATGCTGTGCCGCTCCTTTCACCAACTGCTCAATCCGTTTCCGCCGCTCTTTCAAAAGTCCCGGACTGTCCTCCGGTCTTCTTCATGAGGCGGATCCGGTCAATGACCATGTCCCGCTGGACCGCTTTGCACATATCATAGACGGTCAGCGCTGCCGTGCTCACCGCGGTCAGTGCCTCCATCTCCACGCCGGTCTGACCGGAACAGGAAACGGTCGCCTCGATCTCGACCGCACAGGGATCGTCCGTGAGCCACAGCCGCACCTCCGTTCCGGAGATCAGAATGGGATGACACAGCGGGATCAGATCCGGCGTCCGCTTCGCGCCCATGATCCCGGCCAGCTGGGCCACGGTCAGGACGTCGCCTTTCTTGCAGCCGCCCGAGCGGATCAGCTCCAGCGTCTCCGGGCTGACCAGCACGCGCCCGGCCGCCGTCGCGGTGCGCTGCGTCTCTGCCTTCTCCCCGACATTTACCATCCGGGCCCGGCCCGCATCGTCAAAATGTGTAAAATCCTGTTCGATCGCCATGATCATCCTCCGATCGCGTTCATGGTCCTGCCGCCCGCCGACCGCACGCCCGGCTGCAGGATATCATGACTTTCGGGCTTCTGCCGTACGCCGTACAGGATCGTCTCCCGGAGCTCATCTCCGTGCAGTCCGCGCAGCGGGATCTCCTCCCGCGAGTGCAGACAGGGCTTCAGCTTTCCGTCACTGGTGACCCGGATGCGGTCGCATTCCGAACAGAACTCGTGGCTGATCGGCGTGATCAGCCCGACCGTCCCCGCGCCGCCCGGCAGGCGATATACGCGCGAGACTCCGCTCGTCCCGGCAGGCTCCAGCTCCGGCACGCGCTTCAGCACTTCCCCGCAGGAAAGAAACGCCTCCGGCTTAAACGCTGCGCCCGGACCGATGGGCATCAGTTCAATGAATCGGACCTGCAGATCCCGCTCTCTGGTCAGTTCGACCAGCGAAGCGATCTCATCATCGGTAAAACCGCCCCTCAGCACGGCATTGATCTTAATGGGGGTCAGGCCCGCCTCGTAAGCGGCCTCAATGCCGTCCAGCGCCTGTTCCAGCTCGCCGCAGCGGGTAAGATAGCGGTATTTCTCCGCATCCAGCGTATCCAGGCTGATGTTCACGCGGTCCACCCCGGCAGCCTTC
>CAYLPO010000084.1:0-6911 GCA_964385575.1 uncultured Lachnospiraceae bacterium
CCGGTGAGCAGCGCCGGCAGAACGACCTCAAGAAGACCATCCTGGAGATCAATAATAAGGCCGGGAAGTATTTCTACCATCAGCTGAAGACCAAGCGCGGCGAGAACGCGCTCGCCTACCTGCACCGGCGCGAACTGGACGATGAGACCATCACGCGCTGGGGGCTGGGCTATTCGAACCCCTACCGCGACGACCTCTACCGGGCCATGAAAAAAGAGGGCTATACGGACGACGTCCTCGCACAGACCGGTCTGTTCCACATCGACACGCGCGGCGCCGGAGACAAGTTCTGGAACCGCGTCATGTTTCCCATCTTCGACGCGAACTCGCGCGTGATCGGCTTCGGCGGCCGTGTCATGGGTGACGGCGAGCCAAAATATCTGAACTCCCCGGAAACGCCGGTGTTCGACAAGGGCCGGAACCTGTACGGGCTGAACATTGCCCGGAAGACCAGGCGGAAATATCTGCTGCTCTGCGAGGGATACATGGACGTGATCTCGCTGCACAAGGCGGGCTTTGACAATGCCGTCGCGACGCTCGGCACCGCCCTCACCGGCGGGCAGGCGAACCTGCTGAAACGCTACACGGACCAGGTCGTCCTGACCTACGACAGTGACGGCGCCGGGATCCGCGCGGCGCGCCGGGCCATTCCCATCCTGCGGCAGGCCGGCATCAGCGTGAAGGTCCTGAACATGGATCCCTGGAAGGATCCGGACGAGTTCATTAAAAATGAGGGCGCGGACGCCTATGAGGAGCGCATCCGGAAGGCGAAGAATTTCTTCTTCTTCGAGATGGATGTGCAGGAGAAAGGCTTTGACATGTCGGATCCCGAGCAGAAGACCGGGTTCCACCGCGCGCTCGCGGCCGAGCTCGTGAAGTTCTCCGAGGAGATCGAGCGGGAGAATTATCTGAAAGCGGCCTGCGCACGCTATCACATCTCCGAGGAGGGCCTGCGGAAGCTGCTGGCCGGCATGGGGCGGGCGTCGAAGATCACGGTCGAGGAGGACCGCGCCGAACGCGAGGCCGAGCGGCAGGAGCGCACGCGGCGGAAAGGCGACAGCGGCCTGAAGATCGCGGAGCGCATGCTCCTGACCTGGCTGGTGAACGACCCGGCGCTGTATCCGAAGGTGCGGGAGATCATCCGGCCGGAGGATTTCACGGACGGGGTCTATGAGGAGTGCGCGAAGGCGCTCTTTGCGCAGATGGACGCAGGGAAAGTGGAACCTGCGGCCATTCTGGACCGGTTCATGGAAGACGAGGAGAGCCGGCAGACCGCCGCGGAGATCTTCCACACGGAGCCGGCGGCCGGCATGACGGACCAGGACCGCGGGAAGGCGTTCTCCGACATTGTGAAGAACATTAAGAAAAATGCGCTCGAGGCGGCATTGAAGACGGCAGGCCCGGAGGAATACACGAAGCTCCTGAAGGAGAAGAAAGCGCTGGAGAAGCTGGAGATCAGACTATGACGGAGCGGATCGGGTCCGGGCGGACCGGGATGGAGTGTGAGACATGAGCCTGTCAAAGCGTCTGCAGGCCATCATTGATATGGTCCCCGAGGGGTGCGTCCCGGCGGACATCGGGACGGACCATGCGGCGGTGCCTATTGAGCTCGTGCGCAGAGGGAAATGCCCGCAGGCGCTGGCCTGCGATATCCTGGAGGGGCCGCTGTCGGCGGCGCGGGAGCACATCCGCGCGGCGGAGCTGGCGGACCGGATCGGGGCGGCCCTGAGCGACGGGTTTGCGGCGCTGCCCGAAGGCTGCTGCGACGCCGCGGTCATCTGCGGCATGGGCGGTCAGACCATCCGGCATATTCTGGAGGGACGCGGGCGGATCGGAGCCGGACTCCGGTCTTTTGTGTTGTCTCCGCAGTCCGAGCAGGAGGAGCTGCGCGCGTATCTGCGCGGCGAAGGGCTGGCGATCTGCGCCGAAGATCTGGTGCTGGAGGACGGAAAGTTTTATCCGGTGATCCGGGCCGAGGCTCTGGAAGCCGCGGCCGGTTCTGAGGATACGGTGTTCCTGCAGCGCGTCCTCGACCGCTTCGGACCCTGCCTGATCGCGCAGGCACACCCGCTGCTGCCGGCATATCTGGAGCGGAGAGAGAAGGTCCTGACGCAGATCGAGAGCGGCCTTGCGAAGTCCGAAGGGCCGCGCGCGGAGGAAAAACGCCGGGAGCTGGAAACGGAACGGCGGATGATCGCGGCTGCCCGCAGACTGTGGGAGAATGCCGCGAAAACGGCGAACGGACACGATTTACACTGAAAAAAGCATCATTTCGGATAAATAACAGGAGTTATCTATGAAACTGATCGATATTATCGAGGCATTGGACGCGCTCGCGCCGCCCGCTCTGGCCATGGACTGGGATAACCCCGGTCTGCAGGTGGGCCGCCGCGACAGTGAGATCACGAAGGTCTATGTGGCACTGGACGTAAATGAGAAAGTGCTGAATGCCGCCTCGGAGGCAGGCTGTCAGCTCATCGTCACGCACCACCCGCTGATCTTCGGGGAGATCTCGAAGGTGAATGACGAGGATCATCTGGGCAGATGGATCCTGACCCTGGCGGAGCGCGGGATGGCTGTTTTCTCGATGCATACGAATTTCGACATTGCCCCCGGATGCATGGCGGATCTGTGCGCGGTGCGCCTGGGGCTGGAGCGCGAATCGCCGCTCGAGGAGACCGGGACGGCCGCGCGGGTCAGCCTGGAGGACGGCGAGCTGAAAGAGGAGACGGCCGAGCCCATCGGCATCGGCAAGATCGGCCGGCTGGAAGAAGAGGATCTGACCGTCCGGGGGCTGGCGGAGCGCGTGAAGGAAGCCTTCGGGCTGCCGTTCGTGACCGTGTATGCGGATGATCCGGACCGGAAGGCGGGCTGGATCGCCATGTGCCCCGGCTCGGCCAAGGGCATGCTGAAGGAGACGCTGGCCGCGGGCTGTGATGTGCTGATCGGCGGCGACCTGGGCCACCACGACGGAATCGACGCGGTCGCGGAGGGCGTGGCATTGATCAATGCCGGCCATTACGGTCTGGAGCACGTGTTCATCGAGGCGCTGGCGGAGTATCTGGAGGCGCGGTTTGGCGAGAGTCTGGAAGTTTTGCGCGCTCCGGTGGAATTTCCGGAAGAGTTGGTATAAAATAAGCACATTGACCCGGATGAGTGATCGCGGCCGCCTTACGGCGGGTGAGGAAAGTCCGGGCTTCACAGGGCAGGATGCCGGTTAACGGCCGGTGGGGGTGACCCCAAGGAAAGTGCCGCAGAAAAGAACCGCCGCGCGAGCGGTAAGGGTGAAAAGGCGAGGTAAGAGCTCACCGCCTCTCCGGTAACGGGGAGGGTCAAGGTAAACCCCATCCGAAGCAAGACCAAACAGGGGACCATGGGGCTGCCCGTCCCGTTCCCGGGTAGGTCGCTTGAGCCTGTCGGCAACGGCAGGTCTAGACAGATGATCACTCTCGACAGAACCCGGCTTACAGTCCGGGTCAATGTGTTTTACGAATGCGGGGAGGATCGAGAGAGTGCGTAAGCACGAAGCGATCCGTAAAAAGAAATAAGTTTTACGGAGGAACGAACATGTCTTATTCACAGGAAATGTACGGCCTGGGCAGCCAGGGATCCGAGATCCGCGAGATCTTCGAGTACGGCCTCCGGAGAAAGGCCGAGATCGGCGCGGACAAGGTCTTTGACTTCAGCCTGGGAAATCCCAGCGTGCCTACACCGCAGGAAGTTACGGACGCCATGATCGCGATCCTGCAAGAGTGCGAGCCCACCGCGGTGCACGGCTACACCTCCGGCGCCGGCGATATGAATACCCGTACCGCCATCTCGGAGGACCTGAACGCCCGCTTTTCCTGCGGCGCGGATCCGGCGCTGATCTATATGACCTGCGGCGCGGCTGCGGGCCTGTGCTGCGCGTTCCGTGCGCTGGCAAGCGAAGATGCGGACGAGTTCATCGCGTTCGCGCCGTTCTTCCCGGAGTACCGCGTGTTCTGTGAGACGAACGGAGGGAAGCTCGTGCAGGTCATGATGCGCGAGAGCGACTTCCAGATCGATCTGGACCTGTTGGATCAGGCCGTGACGCCCCGCACGAAGGCGGTCGTTATCAACAGCCCGAACAACCCCTGCGGCGTCGTCTACACCGAGGAGACCATCCGCGGCCTGGCGGCGTATCTGGAGAAGAAGCAGGCGGAGTACGGTCACCCCATCTACCTGATCACCGACGAGCCCTACCGCGAACTGGTCTACGGCGGCGCGGTTGTTCCGTTTGTTCCGAATTATTACGATAACACCATCGTCTGCTATTCGTATTCGAAGAGCCTGTCCCTGCCGGGAGAACGTATCGGCTATGCGCTGGTCTCGCCGAAGGCAGCGGACGCGAAGGCAGTCTATGCCGCGATCTGCGGCGCCGGCCGCGCGCTGGGCTATGTCTGCGCGCCCAGCCTGATGCAGCATGTGATCACGCGCTGCGCGGGCGCACGTCCGAACCTGGCGCCTTACGAGGAGAACCGCAGACTGCTGCTGGACGGGCTGACCTCGGCCGGTTTCACCTGCGTGAATCCCGACGGTGCGTTCTACCTGTTCATGAAGTCGCCGGAGCCTGACGCACACGCGTTCGCGGAGAAGGCGAAAGCGCATGAGCTGCTGGTCGTACCCTGCGACAGCTTCGGCTGCCCGGGCTATGTCCGCATCGGCTACTGTGTCTCGAAAGAGACCATCGTGGGTTCGCTGCCCGGGTTTGCTGCGCTCGCGAAGGAATACGGACTTTAAACAGATCATGGACCGGCTCGCTTTACGCGCGCCGGTTTATTCTTTCCGGAAGGAAAACTTACAGACATCGAAAGGAGACATCATCATGGATCTGAAGCTGAAAGACAAAGTGGTTCTGGTTACCGGCGGTACCGGAGGGATCGGTACTGCCATCGTGAAGGGCTTCCTGGCCGAGGGCGCGAAGGTGGCGTTCTCTTCCACCAGACAGGAGAAGATCGACGCCCTGATCCCCACGCTTGAGGCGGCAGACGGCCAGGTGGCCGGTTTCGTCGCGGATATGCGGAAAGAGGAGGATATCAAGGCGTTCGTCGAGAATGCGAAGGCGCATTTCGGGACCATTGATATCGTCGTCCCGAACGCAGGCTATGAAGGCAAGGCCCATCCGGTCCAGGACATGACTCTGGATCTGTTTGAAGAGACCTACATGATGAATGTCTTCTCCATCATGCTGATGATGAAATATGCGGCGCCGACCCTGATCGAAAAGCAGTCCGGCGCTGTCGTGGTCGTGGCGTCTGCCGCAGCATATGAGCCCACGGCAGGAAACAGCGCTTACGTGTCCTCGAAGTACGCGGTGGCGGGCCTCACGAAGTGCGTGGCCATGGAGCTCGGCCCGGTGGGCGTGCATGTGAACTATGTCTGCCCCGGCCCGGTCGATACGCCCATGATGAAGCGCATTGAGCAGGACTTCTTTGGCGACAGCATGACGCACGAGGAAGCCATGGCCATGCTCGCCGGCACCTACGCCATGGATAAGCGCTATGCGAAGCCCGAGGAGGTCGCGAACGCGGTTCTGTATCTGGCGTCGGAAGTGTCCGCACACACGGCAGGCATGGGCATGCATGTGGATTCGAAGGTGTCCGCGCCGAACTAATTTGAAAACCGGTTTTTCAGAATGTTACATTGACGCAGGCTTCGGCCTGCGTCATATTTTTAATAGCTGTTTGTTATTTGCCCCGATAAGGAGATCGAAATGGGTAATTATGATCACGTTCTAAGCCCGATCCAGATCGGACCGGTGCGCTTTAAGAACCGCGTGAGCTGCTCGCCGATGTGGCCCAGCTTCGCGACCGGAGACGGTCATGCGAACCAGGAACTGTACGAGTGGGTCCGCGACATCGTGAAGGGCGGCGCGGCCTGCGTAAACATCGGCTGCGGCTGCGTGAACCGCGACCTGCCGCCGTTCGTGACGCACCTGATCCGCCTGGCGGAGGAGGGCACGGTAAATGAGCTCATGACATTGACTGATCTCGCGCACATGTATAACGCGCGTATCGGCATGGAGCTGTTTGCCATCAACATGAACGCGGGTTCCTTCGCGGACCGCGACAAAGGCGCGAAGAAAGTCGTCGTCGAGCTGGATCCCACGGACATGACGAAAGACGAGATCCACGCGTACATCGAGGATTTCGCGAACGGCGCGGAGCGCGCCATGCGCTGCGGGTTCGACAGCCTGATCGTCCACGGCGCGCACGGCCAGCTGCCCGGCTGCTTCCTCTCGAAGCTGATCAACGGCCGGACCGACGAGTACAGCTGCGAGACCATTGAGAACGCCTCGCGCTTCTCGCGCGAGCTGCTCGCGGCGATCCGTGAGAAGGTTGGAAACTCCGTGGCGATCGAGTACCGCATCAACTGCAGCGACATGATTCCGGGGTCGCCGACCATCGAGGAGACCATCGCGTTCCTGAAGCAGATCGAGCCGTACATCGACCTCGTCCACGTGTCCCGCGGCATGCACTCGATGCAGGATCTGGTGCCTTACACCGATCCGCCCATCTACTATCCGCACGGCATTAACCTCGATCTGGCGGCGCAGATCCGCGCCGGCATCGACACACCCGTGACCTGCGTGGGCGGCGTGACGCTGGAGCAGGCGGAAGAGTATATCGCGGCCGGGAAGATCGACATGGTCTCCATGGCGCGCGGCCTGCTCGCGGATCCGTTCATGATCAGGAACGCCATGCACGGCTGCCCGGAGAAGACGCGCCCCTGCGTGCGCTGCAACCAGTGCATTAACAAGACGCATTATTATCTGGCGCCCATCCGCTGCTCGGTCAATGCCGAACTGGGCATGGGCACGCTGTACATGAACGTGGGTCCCGCGGCGCCGAAGAAGATCGCGATGATCGGCGGCGGTGCGGCCGGCCTCG
>CAYLPO010000085.1:0-6848 GCA_964385575.1 uncultured Lachnospiraceae bacterium
GTTCCTGTTCCTGGTCGCCATCTTGATCAGCGCGGTCTGCCTGATCCTGCGTGCTCCCATCCTGCATGTAATGAATACGCCGCCGGAATCATACACCGAGGCGCTGCATTACGCGACGGTCTGCATGATCGGTCTGGTCTTCATCTACGGGTACAACGCCTCGAGCGCCATTCTGCGCGGCATGGGCGATTCGACGCGGCCGTTTATCTTCATCAGTCTGGCCGCCGCGGTCAATGTCGTGCTGGACCTGACTTTTGTCATGGGCCTGGGGCTGGGTGCCGGCGGCGCGGCTCTGGCGACTGTGATCTCGCAGGCGCTCTCGTTCTGCCTCTGCAGCGTGTTCCTGTACCGGAACCGCACGCGGTACTCGATCGAGGTCACCAGACGGGAGTTCTTCCGGATCGATCGGCCGCTGCTCTCCAGGCTTCTGAAGCTGGGCTTGCCGATGGCCATCAAGGGCGCGTCCGTGTCCTTCTCGCGGCTGTTCGTGAACTCCTGGATCAATTCCTACGGCGTGGTGGTGTCGGCGTTTGCAGGCGTGGCGAATAAGATCAATACGACCACGAACCTGTTTTCGAACGCCTTCAATACCTCGGGCGCCTCGATGGTGGGCCAGAACATCGGCGCGGAAAAGTTCGACCGCGTGAAGCAGATCATGTTCTCGGTGTTTCGGATCACTCTCACGATCGCGAGCGTGCTCACGGTGATCATGATCTTTTTCCACAAGCAGGTGTACGGCCTGTTTACGAGTGAGCCGGCGGTCATTGCGGTCGGCGTGCCCTATGTGGCCATCTCGGTGTTTATCTTTTACGGCAGCGCCTGCCGGTCGGGCATGAACGCCCTGATCAACGGCAGCGGAAACTATAAGATCAATTTCCTGACCGCGATCCTGGATGCCATCATTCTGCGGATCAGCCTTTCGCTGTTCTTCGGGCTCGTGGTGGGGATGGAGGCGTACGGCTTCTGGCTGGGCGATGCACTGGCCGGGTTTACGCCGTTTGTGATCGGTCTGTTCTTCTATTTCAGCGGGAAGTGGAAGAAACGGATCGTGTAAAAGGCCGGCGGGCCGGCATTGCCCGCGGGGGCAGTTGCGGCCGGTATAGTCCGCGGCTGCGGAAGAAAGGAACCACTTATGAATGCGATTATTCTCAGAGCGGTCTTCACCATGGCGAATGAAGCGGGCGAAGAGTGCGCGGTCCTGGTCCGGAACATCACGCCGGACGGGGATTACTATGCGGCGCCGGGCGGAGAACTGCAAAACGGCGAAGCCATCACTGACCGGCTGCAGGAGTTGATCCGCGAGCAGTGCGGGGTGGAGGTACAGCCGAAGGAGATCCTTTTCGACGAGAAGACGCCGGAGTTCATGGATATGTACTTCCTTTGCGACTATGTATCGGGGACGTTTACGCCCATCCACGAGGAGGAGATCCTGCGCACGAAGACGAACCGCTCACCCGGTGTGAGCACGCCGGAGCTGGTGCCGCTTACGGAGGTGAAGCATCTGTACCTGCTGCCGCCGAAGCTGAAGGAGTATTTGAGAAAGAAGGATCGCTGACGGTCCGGTTCCGGCCGTCCGAGGGAGGTTAAGATCATGTTATTTGTTTGTTATCCGCGCTGCAGCACCTGTAAGAAAGCGCAGGCCTGGCTGGACGCACACGGTTTGGAATACACGGTCCGCGATATCAAGGAGGACAATCCTTCCGCGGAGGAACTGGCGGCCTGGCAGCAGGCGAGCGGCCTGCCGCAGAAGCGCTTCTTTAACACCAGCGGCATGAAATATAAGGAGCTGCAGCTCAAAGACCGCATTCCGGAGATGTCCGAGGAAGAGATGCGCGGGCTGCAGGCCACGGACGGTATGCTGGTGAAGCGCCCGCTGCTGGTGACGGACGGCGGAAAAGTGCTCGTGGGATTCCGCGAGGCCGAGTGGGAGAGTGTGCTGGGCTGAGTCCGGCAGAACGGCGGATCGCGTCCGGCAGCGGCAGATCCGCGGGAGGAGAGATCATGATCCTGGCGTTAGATATTGACAACACCGCGGTCACCGTGGGTGCGTTCGACGAGGAGAACGTGTATTTTACCTTTGAGATCTCCACGAGCCGTGAGAAGACTGCGGTGGAATACACGGTCATGCTGAAAAATATCCTGGACATGTACCGGGTCGATTCCGCGCAGATCGAGGGCAGCATCATTGCCTCCGTGGTACCGGCCCTGAATAACACGTTCAAGGACGTCCTGCGCTTCCTGACCGGCACGGACCCGTTCGTGGTGGGACCGGGCCTGAAGACCGGGGTAAACATCTCTATCGGGGATCCCGGTGAGCTGGGCGCGGGACTGGTCGTGGCGGCGGCCGCCGCGCAGGAGAAGTACGAGGCGCCGCTGATCATCATTGACCTGGGGACCGCCACGACGTTTTCGGTCATGAACCGGAAGAAGGAGTTCATCGGCGTCGTGATCTATCCGGGTGTCCTGCTTTCGTATAATTCGCTGACGAAGAATACCGCGCAGCTTCCGCAGATCTCGTTCGACCGGCCGGAAAGGGTCATCGGGGACAGCAGCCAGTCAAGCATGCAGAGCGGCATGATCTACGGAAACGCCGCGCTGATCGACGGCGTGATCGAGCGGATCGAGGAGGAGCTCGGCGAGCCCTGTACGGTCATCGCGACGGGCATGGAACGTCTGTGCGAGGGGATCATCCCCTGCTGCAGGCATGAGATCCGGATCGATACGAACCTGATGATGGAGGGGCTGCGGCGGATCTGTTACCGGAATACGCGGCGGAGGAAGTGACACGGTGACAAACGGATGTCCCCATTGTCATCGGAAAGGAGCATCATGGCGCAGGAGCGGCTCATCTTTCACATCGACGTGAACAGCGCCTTCCTCTCCTGGGAGGCGGTCCGGCGCGTGCGCCGCGGCGAGCCCGATCTGCGGCTGATCCCCTCGGCGGTGGGCGGCGATCCCAAGTCGCGGCGGGGCATCATCGTCGCGAAGTCCATCCCCGCGAAGAAATTCGGCGTGACCACGGGGGAACCCGTGGCCATGGCACTGAAAAAGTGCCCCGAGCTGGTCCTTGTGAAGTCCGACTTCCGGCTGTATTCGCGCTGCTCGAAGGCGTTTAAAGATATCTGCAGAGAATACGCACCCGCGGTGGAGGAATTCTCCATCGACGAGTGCTTTTTGGATTTTACGGGGACCTCGAAGATCTATCCGGATCCGATCGCGCTGGCGTATGAGATCAAGGACCGCATCCGCGATGAGCTGGGCTTTACGGTCAATGTCGGCGTCGCCCGGAATAAACTCTGCGCGAAGATGGCCAGCGATTTCGAGAAGCCAGACCGTGTGCACACGCTCTGGCCCGAGGAGGTCGAGACGAAGATGTGGCCGCTGCCGGTGCGTGACCTGCTGTTCGTGGGAAAGAAATCCGCGGAGCGTCTGAACGGCGGCGGGATCCGCACCATCGGCGATCTGGCGCAGGCGGACCCGCGCTATCTGCGCTCGCTGCTGGGCGAGAAGATGAGCGTGCAGGCCAGAAACTACGCGAACGGGATCGATAATGCGCCCGTGCGCTCCGAGCCCGAAGAGGCGAAGGGTTACAGTAATGAAGTGACCCTCGAGGATAATGTCACCGAGCGCGGGACTGCGGAGACCATCCTGCTCGAGCTGGCGGACCATGTTACGGCGCGGATGCGCAGGGACGGCGCAAAGGCCGGCTGCGTGGCGGTCTCGGTGCGCTATCTGGACTTTAAGACCCGGTCGCATCAGCGGATACTGGCAGCACCGACAGACATCAGCAGAGAGGTCTTCTAGATTGCCCGTGAGCTGCTGGCCGAGCTCTGGAACGGCTAGCCGCTGCGGCTGATGGGTGTGGCGCTGACGCAGCTGACGAGAGAAGACGGCGAAGGACAAAATGAACAGCTGAGTTTCTTCGGAGACGATATGTTCGGGAACCCTGCGGACAGTACAGAATCCGGCGCCAGGAAGATCGACCGCGAAAAAGAGCGGAAACTGGATGCGGCCATGGATGAGCTTCGGAACCGTTTCGGATCCGGAGCCATACAGCGCGGCGGCGCAATGGCCATGGGGATCCGGGTGGCGCGGAAAGCGTCGGGACAGAGCGATGCGGAGAGGGACGAAGAATCATGAGCGTTACGGTACATGACATTTTAAAACTTCCGTGCCTGCGGGAGGCCCGGGTTCTGGCCGGTAAGAACGGACTTCAAAAAGAGGTGTCTTCGATCACCGTTCTGGAATTTGCGGAAGCAAACGACCTGCAGGAAGATCTGTTCCAGAAAAACGAGTTTTACGGCAGTGAGATCGTGATCACGGCATTTGCCAGCATTGCGGACAATGTCGATCACCAGTGTGCCAATATCCGCAGAATGGCCGCGGTGGGCGAGGTCGGACTGATCGTCTATTACGTGGGCATCTTGCTGCCGCGGATCGATCAGAGACTGATCGATCTGGCAGACGAACTGGACTTCGCCTTGATCGTCATGCCGGAAAACCGGATGGATCTTCGCTACAGCGAGGCGATCAGCGAAGTCATGGAGCTGATTTTCCGCGATCAGATGTCGGACCAGTATTTCGTGAGCGACATCTTAAACCGCATGTGCAGACTGCCGGAACACCAGAGAAAGGTGGACGCGGTGCTCCGGATGATCAGCGACCGGATCCGGAGTTCTCTGATCCTGGCGGATCATGATCATCGCGCGCTGGGACAGGCGAACTGGCCGATGTCGCTGGAACTCTCGCTGGAAGATATCCCGGAGCTGGATCCCTATACGTCATGTGAGATGGATGAACCTCTGACAGCTCAGCCGTGCACGGTCTGGCGATATCCGTTGGAGGAAAGATCGCCGGATTCCATGGAACTCTATGTGGTCAAGGACGGCATGCCGCTGCCGCCTGAGATGATCCGGCAGGCGGCGGAGCTGGTGCGTCTGGCTGTCAGCCTGTGGAACAGCAGTCATGCCGATGTCCAGATCTCGGAGCTGATCCGGGCGATCCTCCGGGATGAGCCGTTAAAGATGCGTCGGTTGGCAGATCTGTTTCATATCGATGTGGCGTCGATCCATTCGATGTGGATCCTGTCGCCTGTTCAGGGGGACGAGGCTTCCCGAAAGAGGATCCTGTCGGAGATCAGAGAGATCCTGGAACCATACTGTGATCCGATGATCGCTGATGTGTACGAAGGGCTGATCGTCGCGTTTATGGCTTGGAACGATGCGGGCAATGCCATACAGACCGGTCAGCTGCTCATGGAGCAGTTGGAAAACGAGGAAGAGGCAGTGGTCCTGACGCGCTGTCATTACCTGGCAGATACCGCGGAAGTGCGAAGAGCGTTTTTGGAAAACCAGGATTATCTGAAAGACGCCGTGAGCATTTGGCCTGAAAGACGAAACTTTACTTTGGAAGAGATCCGCTTTACACATCATTGTCGGGATCTCATCGATCAGGGGGAGGCTGCGCTTGCCGGGTGCCTCGCTCCGCTGCGGCTTTTGGGAAAGCAGGGAGAAGATACCGATCTGGTTCAAACGCTGGAGACTTATCTGCTCGATGCGGACAGCAGTGTGACCCGCTGCGCGGAATTGCTTTTTGTGCATAAGAATACCATTAAATACCGGCTGGGGCGCATCCGCGCGATCCTGGGCTACGCGCCGGGAAAATCGCCGGAGAATATGTATCTGTTTGAGGCTTGTGCCATGAACCGGTTGCTGCGGTCGGTCTGATCATCGAGAACCGGAAAGGCTCGGGAGGCGGTAAATATGCAGAAGGAGGCGTGCACACATCGCCTCCTTTTTGATTGTCCGAAAGGACAAATCCTGTCGCCGGTTTTTCGACCGCCGCAACAGTTACCTCCGCATAACGGAATTCGTACAATCAAAGTACATACCGTGTTTCTTTGCAATGGTTCACTTTGTAATGATTCTGAAGGAGGTTCCTGGCATGGATAACAAGAACAATACCGGCTTCGAGATCAAACCCGAACAGCGGCAGAGCTGGACCTCGATCGCCATGGTCTGGGCGGGCGGCATGATCTGCGTTCCCTGCCTGATGGTCGGCGGCGTGCTGGCTTCGGGCGGCCTGTCCCTGGGCCAGATCATCCTCTCGATCGTGATCGGGTACGCGCTGATCTGCGCCTACATGATCTTCATTGGCATGCAGGCCTGCGATACCGGCCTTCCGGTTTCGGTCATGGCGGAGGGAGCATTGGGAAAGCAGGGTGCCCGTTTCATTATCAGTACGATCCTGACGATCGCCTGTATCGGCTGGTTCGGAATCCAGTCGGCCACCTGCGGCAGCGCGTTCGCATCCATGATCGCATCCATGCGCGGGATGGAGACGCCCGGCAGCGCCATGGTGATCATCTGCACGATCGTGTGGGGCATCATCATGCTGATCACTGCCTGCGCCGGCTTTAAGGGCCTGAAATGGCTGAATTACATCGCGGTCCCGCTGCTGGTGATCGTCTGCATCTACGGGATCGTTGCCGCGATCACGCGGAGCAACGGCGCGGCTGTGATCGCAGCCTATGCACCGACGCAGTCGGCAGGCATCGTGTTCGGTATCTCCATGACCGTCGCCTCGTTTGCGCTCGGCGGCGTGATCTCGGCGGATTACTGCCGGTTCGCGAAGAAGCGCGGAGATGTTGTGAAGTCCTCGCTGGTCGGCGTCATTCCGGCCGGTTTGTTCATGCTCCTCACCGGCGCGGTCATGAGCATCGTGACCGGGCAATATGATATTTCAGCCATTTTGGCCAGTCTGGGCGTTCCGGTCATCGGACTGATCGCCCTGGTGCTGGCCACCTGGACCACAAACGTGACGAACGCCTATTCGGGCGGCCTGGCGCT
>CAYLPO010000086.1:0-6840 GCA_964385575.1 uncultured Lachnospiraceae bacterium
TTCCTGGCGGATATCGGAGGAACCTGCAGAAGGGCACTACCGGATCGTGAATGAGTATACTTGTGAAACGATCACCGGCAGAAAAGTCTGGGTGGGGGACTCGTCGGATGTTCGTCCTTCACAGATCACGGTACATCTGCTGCGGAACGGTGAAGAATTCATGAGTACCACGACAGATGCCGCTCACAACTGGACTTATGAGTTTGCGGATGTCGATATCTGGGATGAGAACGGAGAGCCTTATCGGTATGAAGTGATCGAGGATGTCACTGAAGGGTATCAGGCAACATATGATGCCACCGGTCCTGTGACGGTCCGTCTGAATTCGGAGTGTTCCTCTAACAAGGATTATCTATACATCTACTATCGGCTGAACGGACGGCTCTATCAGGTCGGCCCGTTTTCCGGCGGGCGTTCGAATTTCCCGGATGAGATCCATCTGCCGTCCTCGGATCTGTATTTCTACTGGACGACGGATACCTATTATAATAACTATTTCGGTTTTAAGATCGACGCGGTCGAACCGTATCACGGAACAGACTTTGCCTCCGCGACGACCGCGACGCTTCCTTCGTATGCCATAACGGAGGTCACGGCGGATTCGCTTCCGGAATCCGAGCACGGGAATTATCCGCAAAACCAGCATTTGCTCTGGCATTATACGGCTCCCGTGGAAGATCCGACGGGATTTGACATTACAAATACCTATTACCTGACCTCTGTCTCCGGACAGAAGATTTGGGTCGGCGATAGCGGGGCGGAAGATTACAGGCCGGAAACTGTTACTGTGGAACTGCTGCAGAACGGCGTTGTGATCGATCAGGCGGAGGTGACCGCACAGGACAACTGGGCCTTCAGCTTTACCGGGCTGCAGCGCTGCGATGAGAACGGTGCCCCGTATGAATATGTAGTGCGGGAAGCGGGCACAAATGATTTTTATGAAGTGTCCTATTCGAACGGTTCGGCCCGGACTTCGGATGAGCCGCAGGCAGGATACACGACGATCATAAATACCTTTAACCGAAGGGTCATCACCGGCACAAAGAGCTGGACAGGTGATACTGCGGAAGACCGGCCCGCCTCGATCACGGTTCGGCTTCTGCGGAACGGGGAAGAGATCGACAGTATGACGACCACCGCGGCGGATAACTGGCGGTATCGGTTTGTCGTGCCGGCGCGGGACGAAAACGGAGATCTGTACGAGTATGATGTCGTGGAGGATGTTCCGGAAGGATATCATGTCTCCTATACACAGAACGGTCCCGTGACGGTGCATTTCAGCAGGTACTGCTATACCCGGGAAGGCGACTATCTCTACATTTATTATCGTCTGAACGGTGTGCTGTACCGCATCAATAAACAGTTTACGGGGTATGGGTTTACGTCTGTGAATATCCCGTCATCGGATCTGTATTTCTACTGGCATACAGATAATACGAATGACAATTACTTCGGCTACCGGGTCGATTCGATCGTGCCGTATACGGGAAATGATTTTGCCGCGGCAAGTCGGTATAGTTCACTGCCGAATTATACCGTACAGGAAGCGGAGGCTCTGCCGCAGTCGACGCATTATCCGTACAGAAGCAATCTAAACGAGGTGATCCATTATCCTTATGATACTCCTTCGCCGACTTCCGTCGATATTACGAACGACAGCCTGGTGGTCGCCCTGAATGTGACCAAACAATGGCAGGGTGAGATCGACGGACGGGATCGGCCGGAGTCTGTCACTGTGGAACTGCTGCAGAACGGAGAGCTGTATCAGACAGTGGAGGTGACGGCTCAGGAAGGATGGACGCACCGGATCACAGGATTGCCGAAATATGACGAAAACGGTGATCTTTATGCATATTCCGTGCGGGAGACGGATGTTCCGGCACATTACATTGTGTCCTATCAAAACGGATCTTCGGTCTCTGAGGATCCTGCGGATGGTTTCCTGACGGTCGTGAACACCTACACCAGAAGGCTGATCACCGGCCGGAAGAACTGGGTCGGTGATACCGCTGCGGACCGGCCGGATTCGATCACGCTTCATCTGCTCCAGAACGGTACGGAGATCGCGAGCACGACCACCGATGCCGCACACAACTGGGAATACTCGTTTGAAACAGATATTTGGGATGAAAACGGAGAGCAGTATGAGTATCAGGTAATCGAAGATGTACCGGAAGGATACCGTGTCAATTACAATGGGCGCGGAGCGGTCACGGTTCGTTTCAACAGTTCCAGCTATACGGAAAACGGCTATGATCACCTCTACATTTATTACATGCAAAACGATCAGCTGTATCGGGTAAATCAGCAGTTTACGTACAGAGACTTTACAACAGTGAATGTACCTTCCTCGGACCTCTATTTCGTCTGGCGTACGGACGGAAGCGTGAATTCCGGAAACGGATATTATGGTTTTGAGGTTGCATCCGTAGAACCGTACAGCGGGAATAGTTTTGCCCCTTCTACGGTATACTCCGCACTGCCTTCCGGTTATCAATTAATCGAAACCGAGAGCCTTCCTGCCGTAACCGGCAGTGCCTATGTCAATAATATGCAGCAGATCTACCATTACGGCGGGCGTGAGTTTGATATCACCAACACCTATCAGCTCACTTCTGTTTCCGGTCAGAAGATCTGGTCCGGAGACACCGAGGATCAGCGCCCGGAATCGATCACGGTGGAACTGCTGCAAAACGGTACGGTCTTCCGGACTCAGGAGGTTACGGCGGAGGATAACTGGAGCTGGTATTTCTCGGCATTGCCCAGGATGGATGATGACGGTAATGAGTATGAGTATTCCGTCCGGGAGGCGCAGGTACCGGATCACTACCGCGTGACATATTCGAACGGGACAGGCACGTCGGATACGCCTGCAGATGGCTATTATGACATTATCAATACCTCCACACGGGTCTTGCTGACCGGTCAGAAGCGATGGTCCGGCGATGCTGTGGAAGACCGTCCGGCGCAGATCACGGTGTATCTGCTGCAGAACGGAACGAGAATCGCCAGCACCACGACGAGTGCTGCAGAAAACTGGCAATATGAGTTTTCGGTCGATCAGTATGATGAGAACGGACAGGAGTACGTTTATACGGTGGAAGAGGCTCCGCTCGAGGATTATCGCACTTCTTACGTGAATCCGGGACCTGTCACGGTGCGTTTTGACAGCCGAAGTGAATGCGAGAGTACCAGATATGATTATCTGTACGTTTATTACCGCCAGGACGGCCGGCTGTACCGTCTGGGGCCGTACGGAGGCGCGGGCAGCAGCAGTAACTTCCCTTCGGAACTGCATCTGCCGACATCCGATCTGTATTTCTGGTGGCATACGGACGGCAGCGTGAGTCAGTACTATGGGTTCCGCGTCGAATCGATCGAGGCATACGACGGGAGTTCTTTTGATGTCGGATCGTCGATCAGCTACCTGCCCGGATATACAATCCAGGAGGTGGGCACTTCCCTGCCGGAGTCCGCGCATCTGCCGTATAACAATAACAGTAATCAGGTATGGCACTTTATGCCGGGAGACCTGGATATCACAAATGAATATAATTATACGTCGATCACGGTCAGCAAGTCCTGGGATGGGGACATTCCGGAGACACGGCCTGAGTCGGTCACACTGACGCTGCTGCAGAACGGAGAGGAGTATCGGACACAGACTGTGACTGCAGATGAGAACTGGCAATATACGTTCACCGGACTTCCGATCGCTGATGCGAGTGGTATCAAGTATCGATACAGCGTGCGGGAAGACAATGTTACGGAAGCGTACACGGTCTGGTATTCGAACGGAGGAGTCCGGGCGACAGGGCCTTCGGAAGGATACTACAACGTCATAAACCAGTATAACTATACGACTTTTACGGTTTGGAAGTACTGGTACAATGACACGGAAGCCGATCGTCCGGGCAGCATCGAACTGGTGCTGACGCAGAACGGGCAGGAATATCGAAGACATACATTGACGTCACAGGAGAACTGGACGTACACATTTACAGAACTTCCGATACGGGCAGGCGACGGCAGTTATTATAACTACAGCGTCTATGAGGCTGAGGTACCGGACGGATATCAGACGAACTACTCGACGTATTCGAACGGGGCCAGCATTTACAACTACTGCACATTGCAGACGGTCATGGGGCAGAAGTACTGGATCGGTGATGATCCGGCAGATCGTCCGGAGACGATCACGGTGACGCTGTATCGTGACGGAGAGAAGTATGCTACGACGACTACAAGTGCTGCCCAAGACTGGAAATATACCTTCCGGGTGCCGATGGCGGATCCGGAGACAGGTCGACCGTATGTTTATACGGTGTCCGAGACTGAGGCAGAGGGTTATGAGACCCGTTACCTGTCATCAAGTCCGGTCCTGATCACGTTTGCGGATGACTGCGACGGCGTAGATCGCCCTGAGGGTGAGAGCTGGGGCGGAGACAATGTTGTACTGTTTTTCCGGTACGGCGGACAGTTCTATCGGTTCGGAAATTACACGGTAGATGAGCTGGCGGGTCTTCAGATCCTGTGCCCGAGCGGTGATCTGTTCTTCGGTTACTACACGGAACCGTCATCGACGGACCGTTACGGCTGGGGGATCGCGGACATTCGCACCGTGGATCAATCTGAGATCGGACCGGACGGGTACAGCTATCCTCCGATCAGTCAGGCGAGCCTGGATATCAGCGAAGCGGTCGAGTACACTGGCAGCGGACTGTTTACGACACCTCACCCTGATACGCAGACGGAACCTACGCTCTGGCATTACCGGTTCCTTGATTTAGACAATGCGACGTCGAAGCCGGAGCCTTTCGCTTTCGACATCGTGAACATTCGGACGGAGGAGCCGCCGGAAGAAACGACTCCAGAGGAAACCACACCAGAGGAAACCACACCGGAAGAAACGACGCCGGAGGAAACCACACCGGAAGAAACGACGCCGGAAGAAACCACACCGGAAGAGACCACGCCGGAGGAAACGTCTCCTCAGGAAACCACACCAGAAGAGACCCCGCCGGAAACCCCGCCGACTCCTCCGTCCCCGCCGTCGACACCACCGGCAACCCCTCCGCCCGTGACGCCTCCGGGCGTGCCGCCCCGCACGACCACGATCCTGGAGCCGCGTGTTCCGTTGGCTGTTCCGGGTGGTCCGAAGCTAAGGGCGTTTCGCACCGATAAAACACTGGAGATCATCGAGGACGAGGATGTTCCGCTGGCATTGCCGCAGACGTCTGATTCGAGCAGTATGATCCCCTGGATGTCCGCATTCGGTGCATCCGGAGCCACGATGATCGCCGCGGCGGTCCGCAGGAAGAAGCGGAAAGAAGAGGACGAGTAGTTAATCTAAAAACTGTTTGTCCGGAACCGCAGGGTCTTTGCAGGTCCTGCGGTTTTTGGTACAATTTTTCACGGAGATTTCATGATTCTGCAAAATCTTTTGCATAACAGGCTGAATAAACAGGAGGATCCCCATGCCTGAAAAGAATAAGATCACACCCGCTGAAACATCTCATGCGGGCGATGCTGCCGAGTACGGAAACCACATTGTCCAGTACTCGCCCGAGTACTCGCTGTGCACCGGCTGTGTTTCCTGCACGATCATGTGCGGACTGACACATGAAGGTTACACCGGCCGCGGAAACAGCCGCATCCAGGTGGATCTGGGCACCCGCTCGCTGATCCACCACATCGTGGCGTGCCAGCAGTGCCTGGACCATCCGTGCTATGAGGCTTGTCCGAAGAAGGATGAGGCCATGTGCATTGACCCCGAGACCGGGATCGTCTATGTGAATGAGGAAGGCTGCATCGGCTGCGGCCTCTGCCAGAAGAACTGCAAGTTTACCCCTTCCCGCATTTCCATGAAGATGGATCACGACCGGAAGAAGTGGAAAGCGGTCAAGTGCGACCTCTGCCGCGGGAACCCCGAGGGCCCGCAGTGCATCAAGTGGTGCCCGGTGCAGTGCCTGGGACTCAGCGACGAAAGCCAGCTGTGTCCGGACGGCGTGCGCCCGGCCGGAATGTAAGGAGGGACCGGTATGCCGAATTATACAAAGACTGACGTTCTGGAGAACCCGGCGAACACCGGAAAGCTCCTGGGTTACTGCGGGAAGATCGCCCGTATCGACCTTTCGACCGGCGAGATCTCGACTGTGGACACGTATCAGTACGTGCCGAAGTACGTGGGCGGCCGGATGATCATCCACCGCATCTTCTGGGATGAGGTGAAGCCCGGCACCGCCGCGTTTGACGAAGGAAATAAGTTTATCTATATGAACGGGCCCACGACCGGCACGGGCATCCCGGCCGGCGGACGGAGTGCGGCCTGCGCCATCGGCGCGAGCGTCCTGCCGGAGCAGTTCACGTTCGGAAATATCGGCGGCTGGTTCGCCACCGAGCTGAAGTACGCGGGCTATGACGGCTTCATCATTCAGGGAAAGGCCGCGTCGCCCAGCATCATTAAGATCGACGATGATAAGATCGAGATCCTCCCGGCGGATGATCTTTGGGGACTGCGCGTTCATCAGACGCAGAAAGCGCTCGAGGACAAGTTCGGTCATGAGTTCAAGTCCATGGTCATCGGACCGGCGGGCGAGAACCTGGTTCGTATCGCCAGCATTACCTCTGCAAACGACAGTGCGCTCGCAAAGGGCGGCTTCGGCGCGGTTTGGGGCAGCAAGAACCTGAAGGCCATCACGGTGCATGGAACCGGAATCGTGGCGCCGGCCGACATTGAAAAGATCGGCTATCTGCGCCTGAACATGAATAACCCGAGCATGGGCCCGTCGCCGGTGCTGCACCTGGATAAGTTCGGCGTGCCCGGCAGCGAGTTCGACG
>CAYLPO010000087.1:0-5517 GCA_964385575.1 uncultured Lachnospiraceae bacterium
ATACCCCCAAGTAGGATTTTTATATTTCAGTGTCCTACTTGGGGGGAGCATATCATAATGACAGGGTTCGTCCTATTATTTAGCGCATTTTCTTGCATTTTTTGGTGTTATGTCGATCGTGTTCGTGTATATTCGGCATTATGTCCCCTTCTTACGGGACATATCAAACCATTTTGTCATAAAGTCTCTTTCGAAACGGCATTTTCGTGAGACTAAAAGTGAAAATTATTAATTTCAGTCTTATTTTTCGCCTCCTGCATCATAAAAAACGGGTCTCAACACGCAGGATCACAACTGATTCACTGGCCCCACACGCACCTGCAGTTCCCGCAGGTACGCCGCATAAGCCGCCGGGACAGGGAACTCCCGCTCGGTCTGCTCGCGCGTGACCAGAAAAAGGCCGCCGGGCAAGCACTCCCGCGCAGCCGCTCCGTCCGGCCCGGAAGTTTCCCGCGCCGTGCCCGGCTCTACCTCCGCCACGCGGACCATCCACCCGGTCATGTGCCATTCCACATGAGAAAAGATATGTTTCGCTTCAGGCAGTGCACGGATTCGCAGCGGTGTGAAGCCGAGCGCTTCCGTCTCTTTCAGCGCAGCCCTTTCATCCAGGTGACCGGCCGCACAGGGAAATTCATACATGCCGGCGAGCAGCCCTTTCGCAGGGCGCTTTCGCAGGACCGCGCGGTCGCCGTCGCGGATCACCAGCACGGTCTTTTCCTCGATGCGCCGGGCCTTCGCCTTCGCTTTCACCGGGAACTCCGTCTCACGCCCGGCCGCGTGCGCCCTGCACAGGTGCGCCAGCGGACAGAAATGGGCCCTGCCCGGGCAGGAATCCTCCGTAATCTCCGCCTCGGCCGCAGCCATACATTTCGGCTCTCCGTTCGGAACGCAGACCAGGGCGCCGAGCTCCATGAGGGCTTGATTGAAGGCCCCACAGGGATTGACGGGCAGGGACGATCCGCCCGCTGCGGCCAGTTCCCCCAGCACCTCCGTCACCTTCGCCTCCGCCTCGCGCCGGAACGACTGCTTCATGATATCGGTATCATCCGCGGCGAGTCTGGTGAGGACGCGGAGGACATTGCCGTCGACCGCCGGCGCGGGCTGCCCGAACGCGATCGACGCGACCGCACCCGCCGTATAGCTGCCGATGCCCGCGAGCCGCTGCAGCCCCTCCGCCTCACGGGGCATCTCGCCGCCGTGCTCTTCCATGATCTGCCGCGCAGCCTTCTGAAGATTTCGTACGCGGTTATAATAACCGAGCCCTTCCCAGAGCTTCAGCAGCCGGTCTTCCCCGCACGCCGCCAGCGCGGCCGCGTCGGGCAATGCCCCCACGAACCGCTCGAAATACGGCTTCACCGCCTCGACCCTGGTCTGCTGCAGCATGATCTCCGAGATCCAAACCCGATAGGGCGACGGATCCTCGCGCCAGGGCAGCACGCGCGCGTGCCCGGCGAACCAGGCGAGCAGCGGCTCGGTGATGTTTTTCAGATCGTACTCTTTCAGCATCTTATTCGTCCGCAGCGTCCTCTTCCGCCCACCTGCGCGTTACATCCGCGAAGACTTCCAGCAGCCTCCTTTTCGCCGCCCGGGCATTCCGCGTCCAGGGAAGCAGCAGATCGAACGCATGCGTATCCCCGTGAAAGACATCGACCGAAGCCTCCACGCCGGCCTCGCGCAGCCGCCGGACATAGGTTAAAGTCTCATCAAAAAACGGCTCACCATCACTCACGAAAGTATAAGCAGGCGGCATCCCTGCAAGATCGGTCTCCCGCGACGGCGAGGCGTACTTCGGCACCCGGCCGCGCCCGAAAAGATTGCCCAGATACTTGCCCCAGCCTTTATGATTATGCCTGGTATCCCAGACGTGTCCGTGATTATCGCGCGAAGAGGCTGTGTCTTCGCAGTCGATCATGGGATAAAGCGGAAGCTGAAACGCCACCGGGATCTCCCCGCGGTCCCGCGCATACAGGCAGACTGCGGCTGCCAGCCCGCCGCCGGCACTCTCTCCTCCGACAATGATCCGGTCCCGCCGGATCCCGAGCTTCTCCGCATTCGCGTACATGTAGCGCAGCGCGGCATAGCAGTCCCGCAGCGCTGCCGGATAAGGCGCCCGGCCGGGCAATGCTCCCGCCAGCCGGTACTCCGGTGAAACCACGACCGCTCCGAAACGCTTTGCGAGCATCCTGCCGACCGAGACATACACCATCTCGGACATGCCCATGTAATAGCCGCCGCCGTGGATCCAGAGGATCCCGGGAAGCAGTCCGCGTTCGTCCTTCCGCTGCCCTGTCTTCATCCGACGCTGGCTGACGGGTCTCAGAATGATCATCTTCATGCGGCGTCCGCCGCTGCGGATATGTGTGATCCGGCTAATCAGCTTCATGTCATCTCCAGATATGCGCGCATCTCGCGCAGCAGCACCAGGCAGTCCTCCTGCCCCTGATGGTACAATGCTCCCAGCTTCTCCATATCTTTCTCGACGCGCGAGACCGTGACCGGTCTGGACGGGGCAATGCGGAACAGCCGCCCCTCCGCGTGCAGCCGCTCGACCTCGGCGCACTCCTCGTTATACCGCAGGCTGCTCTCAGAGAGCTTCCGCGCGAACGCCGGCCATTTGTGGTAGAGACGCAGCGCTGCGCCGGAGATCTTCGCTTCTTTCCGGAACGACACATCGCGGGTCTTGATCACGAGGATCTTCTCATAGCCCTGGTCAATGGCCCACTGATAGGGGATCGAGCACGAGCACCCGCCGTCCATGTACGGTACGCCGTCGATCAGGACCGGCGGGGAAATGTAAGGCATGGTCGCGGAGGCGCGGACACCCAGCAGGATGTCGCTGCACTGCCCGTTCCCGCATTTCCCTTTCTCGAAATACGCCGGCTCGCCCGTCAGGCAGTTCGTCGCCACGGCGACAAACCGCTGTTCGGGGCGCTGAAACCGCGCCATGTCCATGGGTTCGAGGATCCCGCGGTCCTCGGTCAGAAAGCCGATGTCCAGCAGACTGCGGCTGTGCAGGAGCGCCCGCCATCCCACGTAGCGGGGGGCGTGCCGGTAGCCGAGATTGATGCGGCCGGACCGGCCGATCTGCCCGGAGACGTAGCTCACACCGCTCAGGGCCCCGGCGGACACGCCGATCACGCAGTCCAGGTTCAGGTCGAACTGCATCATGGTGTCGAGAAAGCCCTGCGTGTAAAGGCCGCGGAACGCACCGCCCTCGAGCACCAGGCAGCCGTGGATCAGTTTTTCGGAGGCCTGCCCGCGCGGGAGCCGGGCGAGGCCGGAATATGTTTTCGCCATGTCCCCTATTATCGCTGAAAGCGGAGGAAGTTTTCAATACACAATTATTCTCTCACAGCCGCATACCACCATTGTTTGCATGTGGATTGCCGGATTATCGCAGATGAACGCCGCAGAATTGCAGAATTGACACAAGGCATCCGGCCGAGAGTATGTTATAATAAGCCAAGTTTTTGTTTTTCAATCACGAAAGGAATCCTGTCATGTCCCAGGCGATGTCAAAAACAGATCAGACCAAACTGAAACTCACCGCATTGATCGGCCTCTGCGCGCTCAGCTTCATGGCCATGTCCCAGGGTGCACTCTCGCCCGCGATCGCGAACTTCGCGCAGATCTGGCCGGAGCATATCGCGAACATTGCCCTGATCAACACCATGCCGAACCTCCTCTGCATCCCGTTCTCGATCCTCTCGGGACGGCTGGCGGATAAGGGCATCCTCAGTTATAAACAGCTCGCCCTGCTGGCGGTCGGCATCTGTGCCGTGTCCGGTATCGTGCCGGCATTCTTCTGCACGAATTTCTTCTTCATCCTGGCGGCACGCGCGCTGTTCGGCCTCGGCATGGGCCTCTTCCAGCCCATCTGCGCGTCCGTGATCCTGCTCCTGGTCCCCGGTGACCGCGCCAGACACTACCTGAGCATCACCGCGGCGGCCTCGAGCCTCGGCGGCATCCTGTTCCAGGTCATCGGCGGCCTGCTCTGCGATATTGCGACGAACCTGACCTTCCTCTCTTATGTCATGGCGGTCGCGGCCTGGGTCCTGATCCTGCTGTTCCTGCCGAACCCGCCGCGCGCGGTCAAGGACACTGCCGGGAAGAAGCGTGAGCCCATGGGCATGATGGTCCTGTTCTGGGGCATTATGAACATGCTGTTCTCCGGCGTGTTCTTCATCATGACGAACAATATGTCCTTCGTCGTCATTAATAATAATATGGGAACCGCTGCGGATGCGGCGTTCGCGCTCTCCCTGTTCACGGTGGGCGCGCTCGTCGGTTCGATCCTGAGTCATCAGATCTTCCGCATTTTCAAGAACTTTACCATGACGGCCTGCTGCGTGATCGGCATCGTCGGGTACATCATCCTGACCCTCGGCAACTCGATCGGGTTCATGTACCTGGGCTGCTTCCTGTTCGGACTGGGCTTCGGTTCGTGGAACCCCTGCCTGCAGACGTACACCGGCCGCTCGGTGCCGGAGAGCATGACATCGACCGCGCTCTCGCTGGTCATGTGCTGCGCCGGTATCGGAAACTTCCTGTCTGCTTACCTGGTCAATGGCCTGAACTCGGTCTTCCATGGCTCTGACCGGTTCGGATTCATCCTGGGCGCCGCGATCTTCGCGGTGATGGGCATCGTTCTGGCGGTCGTCGGGATCCGGATGACGGTGCGCGAGCGGCAGAATGCGGCGGAATAAGAACGCGCTGCGGTGTAAGTTTTCTAAAATATCCGAAGCAGAAGAGGCACTCCCTAAAGAGTGCCTTTTTTTCTGCCCGCACTCTATCCGCCAGGTGCCGCGGAACGCCGGAAGACTTCGACGCACGACCATGTGTTTCTAACGGAGCATACAAAAAACGGGCGGAGAAATGATGATCTCCGAATCATCATTTCAGCTCCGGGATGCGGGAAATCCATCGGAGATTTCCCGCATCCTCGGAGCGGTGCCGTCCGTTTTGACGTATGAAACGTTATGAAACACAGGGAGTGCGGAGCGTCTTCCGGCGTCCGCGGCATCTGTGCGGTATGAGGGGTCGCTCGCAGGTAAGGTACCCTGCTCGCAATCCGGCTTCGCTGGACATGTCCCTGCTGACGCAGGCACATGCCATATCCTTCGATAGAATCCCGAACGGATTTTATCTCAGTCCCAACACCTTCGCCGTCGTATTGCAGATGCCCTCCGGATCCATGCCGTAGTAGTGATAGATCGCGTCGGTCTCGCCCAGCACCGCGAACTCATCCGGCAGACCGATGCGCTTGAACTTCACGTTCCCGCAGCCGGCCTCGAGCAGCACCTCTGCGACCTGCGAACCCAGACCGCCGTTGATGGAGTGTTCTTCGACCGTGATGATGTTTCCGGTCTCCTGCGCAGCCTTCACGATCATGTCCTTATCAATGGGCTTGATCGTGTGCATGTCGACCACGCGCACGCTGATACCGTACTGCTCCTCGAGCTTCTTCGCGCCCATCAGCGCCCAGTAGGTCGGGGAACCCGTCGCGATCAGGGTGAC
>CAYLPO010000087.1:5617-6752 GCA_964385575.1 uncultured Lachnospiraceae bacterium
ACGTTCACGTCATTGTACGCGATATCCGTGTGGATCTGGTCCGCGGAACGCAGGGACAGGAACGGGCCCATGACCTGCGCATACACGACCTCGCCTGCCAGCGCCATGCCGCAGCTCGCGCCGACCTGGCCGGGCTCCGCGATACCGAAGTTGAAGCAGCGCTCCGGGAACTCCTTGATGACCTTACCGGCGGAGGACGAAGGCGCTACGTTATCCGAATAGGTGAACACGAAATCCAGACCGTCTTTCGCCATGTTGTAAAGCTCTTCGCCGAAGGCCTCTCTGGCGTTCGAAAGCATCTGGTCAAAATCGAATGTGTTTTTTACTGCCATTTACTTTTCCTCTCTTCCCAGTTCTTCTCGATGGAGGCGATGGCCTGATTATACTTATCCTCAGCGATGCCGCCGCCGTGCCACTTGACTTCGCCTTCCATGAAGTCGACGTCCTTGCCCTTCACGGTGTGGGCAATGATGGCGATGGGCTTTCTGCGGATCTGGCTGTCGGCCTCGGGGAGCGCGTCCAGAGTCTTCAGCACCTGCTCCATGTCGTTTCCGTCGTCGATCCAGCGAACGTCCCATCCGAACGCCTCGAGGCGCTTATCCAGCGGGTTGATGTTCATGACGTCGGCGGTCGCGCCGGTCATCTGCAGGTCGTTCTTATCCACGCACAGGACGAGGTTGCCCAACTGGTAGTGGCCGGCGGTGTTGATAGCCTCCCAGTTCGAGCCTTCGTCGAGCTCGCCGTCGCCGGTCAGAACGACCACGCGGTTCGTGGCCTTCTGCTTCCGGCCCGCCAGCGCCATGCCGACCGCGATCGGAAGGCCGTGGCCCAGCGAACCCGCGGAGACCTCGATCTGAGGGCAGTACTTGCGGTTCGTGTGCATGCCGAACTTGGACTTGTCAAGGCACTCGAAGTTATTGATCATGTAGTCCAGATCATACGCGCCGAGGCACGAGAAGATGGAGTACAGCGTCTCCGAGCAGTGGCCCTTCGAGAGAACGAAGCGGTCGCGGCCCTCTTTATGAGGATCCATCACGTCAAAGTTCAGGTATCTGTAGTACCAGGCCGTCGCCACTTCGACCATGGAGAGCTCTCCGCCGAGGTGACCCATGCCGATGTTGTACACGAGCGTCAG
>CAYLPO010000088.1:0-6718 GCA_964385575.1 uncultured Lachnospiraceae bacterium
GTATGTGAGATACCGGCTACTTCCGTAAAACCGGCCAGACCGCATAAGGCACCGGGTTTGCCTTTCCGGGCTCTCCCGCCCGGTTCTCTGTTCAGCAGTTTACGCGGTTGCAGCCCAATGCGCAAATAGTTATAATTTATATCATGATATTCTAAGAAGGAATATCATAAGCCATCAGTCTGTACAGATGCTCCCGAAAGGATTCTGATCATGGAGATCCGCACCCTTCGCTATTTTCTGGCGGTCGCCAGAGAGGAAAATATGACCCGCGCGGCCGACCTGCTGCACATCACGCAGCCGACCCTGTCCAAACAGATGCGGGCGCTGGAAGAAGAACTGGGGAAAAAGCTGTTCATCCGCCACAGTTTCAGCATGGAACTGACCGACGAGGGCATGCTGCTGCGCGACCGCGCGGAAGACCTGGTCACGATGGCCGATAAGATCGAGCGCGAATTCCTCACGCTCGATGACCTGACCGGCGGCGACCTCTCCTTCGGTCTGGCCGAGTCCTACCAGATCCGCTACCTGGCGCGTGAGATCCACGCATTGAAAATGACCTGCCCGGGGCTGGTCTGTCATATCACCAGCGGAGACACCGAGCAGGTCACGGAAAAACTGGATAAGGGACTTCTGGATTTCGCAGTCATCTGCGAACCGCCGGACGCGCGCAAATACGACTGGATCACTTTCCCGGAAGAAGATGTCTGGGGTGTGATCACGCGGGCCGACAGCCCGCTCGCAGAAAAGCAGGCGGTCACCGTCGACGATCTGGCCGGCCTCCCACTCTTCTGTTCGGAACAAAGCTGGAACTACGAGATCCCCGCATGGGCCGGCGCGCGCATGAGCGATCTGGTGCTCGAGAGCACCTTCCGGCTGGCGTATAACGGCTCCGTGTTCGCGCGGGAAGGCCTGGGACACCTGCTCGGTTTCCGCGGACTGGTCGACACCTCTTCGGAGAGCGGACTGGTTTTCCGCCCTCTCGAGCCGGAGCAGCGGACGCGCTTGTATCTGATCCGCAGCAGATATCAGGCGTTTACGCCGGTGGCCGAGCGGTTCTGGGAGCAGGTGCGGGAGTCGTTCGGGGATCTTGAGGCCTCATAATTGATCTGCCCCCAGCGCCACCATGCGGCCAACCAGCCGTCCGAAGCAGATACTCCGACCGTGGCTAGAGCCGGGCAGCGTCACCGGATAGGAATTCGCGAAGAAATCGCCCTGGACATTGCCCACGGCATAAAGACCCGGAATGGGATCGTCGCCATCCGTGCAGACCTGTGAGCGATCATCCACATGCAGGCCGTAGGGCAGGTTCAGCAGCCACGCCGTGATCTTCCCCGCATAGAACGGTCCTTTCTTCACCGGCGACAGGAAGCGCTCCGGCACGCCGAAGTCCACGTCATCGCCCGCATCCACGAGCTCATTATACCGCGCGACCGTGGCTGCCAGGTTCTCCGCCGGCACGCCGATGGCCTCCGCCAGCTCCTCAATGGTGTCGCGCCGTACATACTCCCCGCTCTCGACGGCGGCTTCCATGCGTTCCTCAAATCCCGGCGCTTCCGCCGCAAACTTGCTGGGCTCCTGATGCCGGTAATGCTCCATATAATCGCTGTCCCAGACGGACCAGGCGACATTGCCCGGTGCGTTCATGCGCGCGTTCGTGACCATGGGCTCATAGGCCATCTCATTGCAGAAACGTCTGCCGTTCCGGTCCACCGCCAGCCAGCTCGTATTCATCCCCTGACACAGCGGATCGAAGTTCACCGGATGGATGATCGGTGCGGGATAGCAGCGCGAAAATGCTGCGCCGACCCACTTCCCCATGACCAGGCCGTCGCCCATGTTTCCGCCGACCGGGAAGTTCTCGACCCTGTCCGCGCGCAGCGCGATGGGGCAGAAGCACTCCTTCATCTCCTGCGAGTCCGTGATGCCGCCGGTCGCCAGGATCACGCCCTTTTTCGCGTTCAGCTTTTTATAGCCTTGCGCGTCCTTGACGATCACGCCGGTCACGCGGCCGACCGGACCCTCCTCGCGGATCAGCCGGACCGCCGGGGCATGGAACAGAAAACGCGCACCGTACTCCAGCGCGGAATCGTACACGACCTTCTGGAAATAGGCGGAATTCCAGCGCTCCTTTTTAAAGCCGTTCCCTTCGGGCGCGTCAAAGATGTGCGCCGTGCGGAACATGCGATATTTCTCGTCCAGCGCATTCCAGTCCGCGCGTGCGGTCATCTCCGCGTTCAGCTTCACAGTCAGCCCGCGCGCCTCGGCCATGCGGATGTAATGGTTCAGTACCTCGCCGCTGCGCTCCGTGTAGGTCCGGATCAGGTGGTAGTTCGCCTGCTGCTGGCTCCAGGCATACTCCAGGCGGGCAGCCTCCTTCGGATCAATATAGACGCCCTCCCGCTCGTGTACGATGGTGTTGATCGAGCCGATATCGGTACCATGAGCGGTCGGCTTTCCAAACTTCTCCGCACAGATGACCGACGCTCCGGCCTCGGCAGCCGACTGCGCCGCCACGACGCCGGCCTGTCCTGCGCCGATCACGACAACATCCGCCGTTTCCTCAGCATAAATATCCGTGATCTCCTCAGGCTGTGTCTGCCAGATGTGTGCTCCGCTCATTTTCGGTTCTCCTCTCTGCGAAAATAGATTCTTTTGTCAATGTAGCAGACCCGGCTCCCGTTTTCAATCTGCCTCAGCATAGACAGGCGGAAGAAACTGTGCGACAATGACGGCATACAGAGCATAACGCCAAACCCCTGCAAGGAGGATAACCATGGAAGTAAAGAAAGAACTGCTGGAACAAATCGACCGCCTGGAGCTGCCCGAATCCAACCGTCGCTGGCGCGAGGCCATGAAGGCTGCCGCGTGGAACGTGTGCGCCGACCGCGACCGTCTAGCCGTCAAGTCCTGGAAAGAGACCGCTGGTGAGGATATTCAGATTCGCCGCGCGAAACTGTTCAAAGAGATCGTGGAGAACCTTCCCATCTCCATTCTGGAGTTCGACCAGCTGGCCGGCCGCCCCACGACGAAGGTGATCGGCTGCTGTGCCGCGATCGATGTCGCAGGCGACTATATCCCGGACCTGTGGGAGGACACGGATACGCTCGGGGTCACGATGGACGCTTCGGCACGCGTGGATGCGGATACCATCGAAGCGCTGCGCGAAAGCGTGCGGACGTTCGGTGGCCGGACCGCTCCGGAGATGACGTACAAGGCCTGGGAAGCCGTGCTGGGCGACTGGCCGAAGCAGGCAGAAGCCGCGAAGCTGAAAGACCCCTCGCTGGATACCGCGATCTTCGGAAACTGCACCTCCACGGTAAACTTCCGGAAGATCTTCTCGGTGGGCCTGCGCGGGATCATCGCGGAGGCGCAGGCGCATATTGACGCGTTCCGCGCAAACGGCGGGACCGACATTGACAGCCTGTACTTCTGGCAGTCTTCCGTCATTGTCCTGGAGGCCGCGATCACACTCGCGCACCGCTACTCGGATCTGGCCGCAGAGATGGCGCTCGCGGAGGCGGACCCCGTTCGTTCCGCACAGCTCGCCGAGATCTCGGCCGCCTGCGCGAAGGTGCCGGAAAACCCGGCGGAGACCTTCCAGGAAGCGCTGCAGTGCATGGCCATCATCGGCGTCTGCAAGTGCCTTGAGCACCCCACGCACGCGAACCCGCACTGGGGCCGCGGCGACCAGTACCTGTACGACTACTTCATGAACGACCTGGCGAGCGGCCGCATCACGCTGGAGCGCGCGGCGCAGCTCGTGGCGGACCTGATCGGCCGCTGGGGCACGCAGACGTTCGTGTCCTCCGCGAGCCTGAAGGAGTCGCACCAGATCAATTTCAATATCAATAACATGATGATCGGCGGCCTGAACGCGGCCGGCGAAGACTGCGCGAACGAGCTGAGCTACCTGATGCTCCACATGGTGGGACTCCTGAAGCTCTCCTCTCCCACGGTCTGCCTGCGCTGGAATGTGAAGTCGCCCCGCTGGCTCATGGAGAAGGCCATCCGCACAAACATGGAGACGCGCGGCGGCATCCCGCTGTTCGAGAACGACCAGCGTATCATCGACAGCTATGTCCGCGACGGCATCCCGCTCGAGGAGGCCGTCGAGTGGTGCGGCCTCGGCTGCATCTACCCCTGCCTGCCGACCCGCGCCGAGCACTACGGCGCCGAGGGCGTGGCCGCGTTCAACATGGGCGCGCTCATGCATCTGGTGCTGCACAACGGCATTGACATTAACGGGGTGCAGACCGGACTGCAGACCGGTGATCCGCGGGAGTTTCAGAGCATTGACGACGTCTATGACGCGTTCATGAAGCAGCTGAAGTTCCTGGTCGGACGGATCTTCTATCTGGCCGATATCGCGCGGAACGTGGAGTTTCGCTACATCCGGCTGCCCTTCCTGTCCTCGATCAGCGTGCAGGGCTGCATGGACGACGGGCGCGATCTGGCGATCCCGATGCCGGCGTATTCCATGTACGGCATCTCGGACCGCGGCATCATCGACGCGGCAGACTCCATGACCGCCATCCGGAAGCTGGTCTTCGAGGACCGGAAGATCACAATGGCAGAGCTGCTCGAAGCGCTCGACTCGAACTTTGACGGACCGCGCGGCGAGGAGATCCGCCTGATGTGCCTGGCCGCTCCGAAGTACGGCAATGACATCGAGGAAGTCGATGCCCTGGCTCACCGCATCAGCCATGACTCGGCGGAATTCATTACAAACTATGACAATCGTCCGTTCCATAACTACATCGTGGCCCGTGAAGGCCTGGCCTGGCACTACTACGGAGGCCTGGGCGCCGGTGCGCTCCCGAACGGAAGAAAGGCTCTGGAGCCGCTGAACGACGGCGCGCTCTCGCCCATGCGCGGCTGCGACGTCTGCGGGCCGACCGGAGTCCTGCGCTCCGCGCTGGCGGCCGGCTTTGAGGACTCCTACGCCTCCGCGCTGAACCAGAAATTCTCGGCCAGCATCCTGGAGGGCGAGGGAAGCCTCCAGAAGCTGATCGATTACACGAACACGTTCATGGGCGCGGGCGGATCGCACATTCAGTACAATATCCTGAATACCGAGGAGCTGCGTGACGCGAAGGTGAACCCGGACGAATATCAGGATCTGATCGTGCGGATCGGCGGGTTCTCCGCCTACTTCGTGCAGCTGTCGGAGGACATTCAGGACGATGTGATCAACCGGAGCGAGTTTAAACTGTAAATGACGTGCCACGTTCGCCGGGAATGGCCATCCGTTATCCCCGGCAGGAAAGAGACAAAAAAAGGCTGCGGACCCAAACGATCCGCAGCCTATTCTTTTATTCATCATTTATCATTCATCATGATTCAGCTGACCCTGGCACCGGAAAGTCCTTACAGCCCCACGCCGGTCTTCGGGCCTTCATAGCTCGCCAGATCATACGGCGAGAACAGCCCGCGGTCCGTCACGATGGCCCCGACCAGCTCCGGCGGGGTGATGTCAAACGCCGGATAGTAGCCCTTCACGCCCGCGCGCGTGATCTTCAGGTCCATGGCCTTCGTGACCAGCTCGGGATCGCGCTGCTCGATGGTGACGGTGTCAATGGTCGGGTGTCCCTTGTTCGGGGTGCCCGTGCAGAAATACGGCACGCCGTAGCGGTTCGCGGAGATCGCGATCTGCAGCGTCCCAACCTTGTTCACGACATAGCCGTCCATGGTGATGACGTCCGCCGCCGAGGTGAACAGATCGACCATGCCCTGGCTGAGGACGTAGGCGGGCATATTGTCCGTGATCAAGGTCACGTCCAGCCCCATCTCCTCCGCCACGCTCGCGGTCAGGCGCGCGCCCTGGAAATACGGGCGGGTCTCCGGGCAGATCATCCTGATCTCATTTCCCAGCTTCCGGCAATGCCGGATGATCATCCCGACATACGCCTCCGCGAAGCACTGCGTCATGACCGTGCCGCCCTGCGGAACATGCTGCGCCAGATACGACGCGGCCGTCTCGCACTGCGTGTACATGCCGTCCAGGAGGTCGAACGCCTTCTGCGCCAGCACCTCGATCAGGCCCTCGCCGTGAACGCCCTCATCCAGCGCTTTTTCCGCCGCCGCCAGGCAGCGGGCCGTGACGACTTCCATCTTCGCGGTCGTCGTGGGGCGCGCGTGCGACAGCGTGTAGGCCGCCTTCGCCAGGTGTGAGCGGACCTCCGCCTCGGGGGCATCTTTCACCTCATAGGCGGCCAGCGCCATGCCCATGGCCGCCGCAGTGTAGGGGCCGCCGCTCTGCGTGACCATATCCGCAATGGCCTGCGCGACCTCCTCGTGGCGCTCACAGACCACGAACTCGGTGCGGACCGGGTAGATGCGGCGGTCCAGGATGCGGACCTTTCCGTCCTCGTACCATGCAACGTTTTCCGGTTTCAGCAAAAATCCCAGGTCATTGAATTTGCTGGTGTCGACCATAACCATCTCCTGTTCTGTCTTTCATCGTGATAAAACTCCGCTCAGTCTGCCTTGATCTTCTGCGGAGGTCAGGACATTTTCGTCCCCAACATCCCGTAATGGCTCGCGACCGCGCGGGCCTGCTGCTCGGTCAGCGGATACGCGCCGCCCAGGCTCTCCGCCAGCGCGCAGACGCGGGCTCCGGTCTCGATGTAGCCCGCCCGCAGATACGCCTCGTGCAGCGTGGAGCCGATGGCCAGCACGCCGTGGTTCATCAGCAGGCAGCCGCCGAAGCCGTCCAGGA
>CAYLPO010000089.1:0-6624 GCA_964385575.1 uncultured Lachnospiraceae bacterium
GCCTTCTGCCGCGAGCACGGCAGCTTCATGCAGTCACCCTCCTGGGCCGACGTCAAACCCGGCTGGATCCCGGAGCGCGTCACGGTGAGGAGAGGGGGGCGGATCGTGGGCGCCATGCTGATCCTGGTGCGCCCCTTACCGCTCCTGAAGACCGCATTCCTCTACGCCCCGCGCGGTCCTGTCTGCAACCTTCATGACAGGAAAGTCCTGGCGGAACTTCTGGACCGGGCGCTCGACGTGGCGGAGAGCTATCACGCGTTCGGGATGAAGATCGATCCGCTGATCGATGAGGATGATGACGCAGCCATCCGAAATCTCACCGCGCTGGGGTTCCGCTGGGCCCCGGACAAGGTGGGCTATGACAATATCCAGTGCCGCGAAAACTATGTCCTCGACCTGCGGGGGAAGACTCCGGAGGACCTGCTCGCAGGCTTCGATCCGAAATGCCGCTATAACATCCGCCTGGCGGGCCGCCGGGGCGTCACCTGCGGGTTCTACGGGGAGGAGCGGCTGAACGATTTTATGGCTCTGATGCGGACGACGGCTGAACGGGATGGCTTTGCGGCGCGCTCGCGCGAGTACTTCGCGGGGCTCCTCCGCAGCTTCCGCAGTCAGGCACGGCTGTGCATGACTTACCTGGACGGGGAGCCGCTGTCCGGCGCTCTCTGCATCGAATACGCGGGTACCATGAGCTATGTCTACGGCTGTTCTTCGAACGAGCACCGTGACTGCATGCCGAACTACCTGATGCAGTGGACCATGATCCGCCGCGCCTGTGAAGAAGGCATGACGACGTATGACTTCTGCGGCGTTCCTTACTGGTATGACACACAGCATAAGAATTACGGCGTCTATCGTTTCAAATCCGGATTCCGCGGCAGCGTGAAGACATGGGCCGGCGAATTTGACTATACCCTGCGGCCGGTTTTGCAGTATATTTTTAATGCGGCCTGGTTTTTGAAGAAGCGCGTTCTGTGCAGGATCGTCGGCCATTCGGCGCAGCGCAGATATGCCGCCGTGAAAACGAAGATCGTACCGGGGAGGGGATTGGCATGATCCGCATTCTCATCATTGAAGACGACACGAACATTGCAAAAACGATCGAAGTCACGCTTTCGCTCGTGGGCTACGGATCCGAGATCTGTTCGGACGGCGCGCAGGCGGTCGGCCTGATCGAGAGCGGCCGGTTCGACCTGGTCCTTCTGGACGTCATGCTGCCCGGCATGGACGGTTTCGAGATCGCGGAGCGCGTCGCGGGCTGCGGCACGCCCATCATTTTCCTGACCGCGAAAGGCGACATCACGGATAAGGTCAAGGGCCTCCGCATGGGCGCGGAGGATTACATCGTGAAGCCCTTTGAGGCCATGGAGCTGCTCGCGCGGATCGAAGTGATCCTGCGCCGGTTCGACAAGGGCGAGAGCGCGTTCGACTACCGCGATATCCACGTCGATACGAAAAAGCACAGCGTCACCAAGGCAGGGAAGCCGGTCGACCTCACCCCGAAGGAGTTCGACGTGCTCCTGCTGTTTTTGCAGAACATCGACGTCGCCATTTCCCGCGAGCGCCTGCTCGCGTCCGTGTGGGGGTATGAGTATTACGGCGAGACCCGCACGGTCGATATCCACATCCAGCAGATCCGAAAGAAGCTGGATCTGAAACAGTATCTGGTCACGATCCCGAAACTGGGCTACCGTCTGGAACGCGCATGAAACTCTGGCAGAAGATCTTCCTCATAGCACTGGCCTTCGTGATGCTCGCGGTGAGCGTCACGTCGATGGTCGTTGCCCGGGGATCGTTCACGTCAGGCCTGCAGCAGCTGGAGGAGGCCGCCGCGGGCCGGCATGAGTACGCGGCCGGCAGCATTGCCAATAAGATCGCGTTTGAGCGCCTGCGCTCCTATGAGCTGGCTCTGACGGAAGATGCGGTGCTGGAGCAGGCGAATACGGTGATCGCTTCATACAGCAGTTCAGGGATGGGGATCGCTCTTTATGAAGGGGCCGAACGGGTCGGCGCCGTTCACGCGGATGCCCAGGAGCTTCCCGCAGAACTGTTCGAGGCTGCGGCAGAAGGCGGAACCTGGTCTGTCATCACAGGGCGGCCGGAGCGCCTGATCATCGGATCACGCCTGGATCTGGAGGGTTTTTCCTTCACACTTTTTACGATTCATGACGTCAGCAGCATCTATGCTTCCTACACGTCGGTCCTGCGCTTCATCCGCGTCATGAGCGCGGTTTTTGCCGTGGCGTCGGCGGTCATCCTGTTCGTCATCGTCCACCGGCTGCTGCGCCCGCTGGACCGGATCAATGCCTCCATCGCCTCCATCGCCGACGGCAGCTATGACACGCGTGTCGAGCCGTCCGGAGGGGTCGAGTTTGCCGCGCTGGCGCGGAACGTGAACGTGATGGCGGAGGCCATCGAGGACAATGTCGCGGATCTCACGAACATTGCCGAGCGCCGGAAAAACTTCGTCGATAACTTCGCCCATGAGATGAAGACTCCGCTCACATCGATCATCTGCCTGGCGGACGTCATGCGGATCAAGAAGGATCTGAGCGAGGAGGAGCGCATCGAGTATGCGGATATCATTGCCGAGGAGGCCAAACGCCTGAAAAACCTTTCCGGAAAGCTGCTCGAGCTGACCGTGGCGGGGCACGCCGAACTGGAGCTGGAAGAGGTCGTGCTGGCGCGCTTCCTGGACGATGCCGAGGCGGCGCTCACGCCGGTGGCTGCGCAGCGGGGGCAGCATCTGCGCGTACATGTGCCGGATGCGATCCGCCGGGAGCATGCATCGATCCGGGCAGACCGGGAGCTGCTGTCTTCCCTGCTTTTTAACCTGACGGACAATGCCTTCAAGGCCGGATCCGAAGGCAGCCTCGTGGAGATCACATGCCGCAGGAAAGATGAGCGGCTGCTGCTGATCGTGGAAGATCACGGCGTAGGCATGGAAAAGGAAGAACTCCGGAAGATCACGGAGCCGTTCTATATGGTCGATAAAAGCCGCTCGCGCAAGGCCGGCGGCGCGGGACTCGGGCTGGCGCTCTGTCTGGAGATCTGCCGCCAGCACGGCGCCAGGCTGCGGATCGCGAGTGCGCCCGGAAAGGGAACGCGGGTGACCGTGGCGTTCCCGGAGAGCGGGTCGGCTGCGGGGGCTGCATTGCCCGGCGGAGATGTATTGCCCGGCGAGACTGCATTGCCCGAAGAGGTGCAGACCGATGTGACAGGAGGCGAACATGAAGAGGATCTTTAAGTGGCTGCCGTACGCGCTGGCGGCCCTGATCGTCGCCGCCTGCTACGGGGGGATCGAGCTTTCACAGGTCCTGCTGAACGATCACCGCGGCGAGCTGCGGGAGGTCGAACAGCAGCAGGATCCGGGCATGCTTTATCTGGATTACCGGGCGAACGATACCCTTTGGCCGTGGAACGAATACGAGGCGGGCGAACCGCAGCCGGTTCCCGCTGACGATGTGATGTGCGCGTACACGACGGATCTGGCAAGCGCGCTTTTGAACGTCATGTCCGGGGTCTGCCCGGAACCGGACGCGGATCTGGGGGCGTATCTGGAAGTGATCCCGCAGGCGGGGACGGAACAGGCGCGTGCGGAAGACACGCAGGCCGTCATGCATGGCGATGACGCAGAAGCCGATCATGATATGGCCGATGATACAGAGATCGATTACGATGCGGCCTATGCGGAGGCGATCGACGACCTGTTTTACTCGGATGACCTGTATTTTCTGCATGACGTCGGTTTCCGCGCGGACGATGGAGAGAAATATGTGCTGAACCTGGCGTTCAACCGGCATATGGTCCTGTATTATTCCTGCGTCGCCGAGTGGGACCGCGGCACTTCGTTCGAGGAGAACAATGCAGCCTGCGAGTATCTGAACGAACAGTTCCGCGAGTTTCGCGACGCGGGAGGAGCGTTTGACACATATGGCGGGGAATACTACCAGACGGATATCAACTGTTTCGAGAATTATGTGGTGGATCTCCGGGTCTACCAGGATAATTTTATGGGGACGTTCGGGCAATACGGGGATATTGTTTCAGCCCAGTGGGATCTGCTGACGTTCGGAAACAGCTCCGGGATCTCAAGCGACGGCAGCATCCTGAATATGGAACTCTACGGAAACGGAGAGCGGTTGGTGCTGTTTTTCGGGCCGGGGTCGTGGCGTTTTGTGGGGTTCTCGCTGCGGCCGGAGTGAACTTGACAATGCGAAAATGCAACTGATATAATCAGCATCAGGAAATGCCACCGACAGGCGGCATACCCGACTAAGAGTTACGAAATAGTCCGCTCCTCAGGTCAAGTGTGGGGGCGGACTATTTCATTCTGCCGATCGTATACCCGGCCATAAATACAGCGAGTGTGAACCCGACAAATTCCATGAGCTGAAGTATATTCATAAGCATCCCTCCTTTCACATGGTGATCAGAGGTAGAAATACCCTCTGTCTTGAGGGCATCCGCCTGCCGCGAACGGTGGCACGAGGTGATTATAAGTAGAAACATAATATATGTCAATAAAATGTTGATTTGCGTGATTGCAAGTTGAATTTCAAAAACGATCCAAGTATAATTTATTCAATGAATTGTAAGGAGGACTTTACATGAACCCCATGAAACTTCTGGGCCTCAAAGGCCGTGTCGACGTCTTTAAAAACGATCACCCGAACGTCATTGCCTTCTTAAGCGGCGCGCAGAAATATGTGCAGGAGGGCTCGGTGATCGAGCTGCGCATCACGATGCCCGACGGGCGGAAAGCCGCGACGAACTTCGTCGTAAACGCGAACGACATGGAGACCATCCGAGGGATAAAGGAAGCGCTGTAACGCATCCTGCAGCGGAGGTGACGCCATGGCGAGAGGATCCGGAAGACCTTCGGTCACAGACGTATTCGGCTTTCTGGCCCCCGGGAAAGGGAAGAAAGTCGAATACATCGAGCTGATCTATGACCTGATCTTTGTGTACCTGATCGGCAGGAATAATGCCCTGCTGGAGGTGGAGAGCGGCTTTTTTACAGGGAAGATGTACTTGACGTATGTCCTCTCTTCGCTGATCGTTCTGCAGATCTGGTACATGAGTGCCGTCCTGATCAACCGCTACGGGTCAAACGGTGTACTCGACCATATCTTTCTGTTCATCAATATGTACCTGCTCTATTATCTGGGGCGGGGCATCCGCCCCGGCGGCGAGGGACTGCAGGGGTTCCTGACCGCGTGGGGACTCATCATTCTGAATCTGGCGGTCCAGTACGCGATCCGTCTGGGCCAGGCGCGCAGGGGAGGGACCGTTACGATCTGGGAACAGATGCATTTGCAGTACCATCTGATCCACCATCTGATCCAGACGGCCGTCATCTTTGCGGGCATCCCGCTGTACCGCTTCACCGGCCGCATCTTTCCGCTCGCGGCGGTGATATTCGGCTTCGGGGCATTGATTCTGACCGATCAGTTTGACCGGCTGGTGCCTGTGGATTTCGAACACCTGACCGAACGCGTCATGCTGTATGTCGTTTTCACGTTCGGGGAGATGATCGTGGCGATCGCGGGGTATTTCACGGGCGGTTTCAGCCTGTCGACCGTGTATTATTCGCTCTTCGCGTTCCTGATCGTCGTCGGGCTGTTCCTGAGTTACGGGTATCTGTATAACCATGTCATTGACCGGGAGCGGGTCACGACCGGGACGATCTACATGCTGATCCACATCGGACTGATCTTTGCTTTGAGCAATATCACGATCGGCCTCGCATTCATGCGGGAACACGCGGTGGATGCGAACCGGAAGACGATCTATCTGATCATCGCGTTTGTCGGGTTCTTTGTGTTTATGTTCCGGATCAGCGGATTCGCGAAGGAAAGCTACCGGGCGGGCCGCGCGTTCCACGGACGGATCATTCTTTTCTGCGCGGTGTTCGCGTTGGCGGAATGGCTGCTGAGGGGAATTCCGCAGGCCAGCATCGCGGCTGCTGCTGCGTTCGTGTTCGCGATATTCGCGGCGGTCGTCATGCGGTGGCGCCGAAGGGCTGCCGTAGAAACGTCTGAGGGAAGTTCATTGACTCAGATATGAAAACGCATTTCGGAATCTGTGGTACAATACCCCCATGAACTCCACGATTGAAAAACTCGGAAACCGCATCAGCGGAAAAGTCGATGAACACCCGGTCGCCGCGCGGCGCATGCTCGCGGCCGCTTGGTCGCTCGTGGGCTGGAAAGGGATGCACCTTCCGGCGAAGGACCGGTGCGCCTCGCAGGAGTACCTGCAGGCGGTCGTTTCGCAGCTGCTTTCCCGCATGATCCGAAACTCGAAGGATGCCGCCTTCGTCAATATCTTCATGCCCTGCGAACTCTTTCACGCGCTGGATATGAAGGTGATGACGCCGGAGGCATTTTCCATTTACATCGTGTGCACAGCCGCCGAGCGCGCGTTTCTGGATACTGCTGAGAAGAACGGCTCGCCGGAGACTCTCTGCTCCATCCATAAGGCCCTGATCGGAGCCTGCGAGTCCGGGGTCTGCGCCCCGCCCGCGCTGGTCGTAAACACCACGCTGGCCTGCGACGCGAACCAGCTGACGTTCCGCGAGATCGCGGGGCACTGGGGCGTGCCGCATCATGTCATTGACGT
>CAYLPO010000090.1:0-6527 GCA_964385575.1 uncultured Lachnospiraceae bacterium
TGTGTTCCTGGAACTGGAGGCGGAGTGATGTTGAAACTTCTGTTGAAAAAACAGCTGACGGAGATCTTCCGCGGGCATTTTTACGACGCGAAGCAGAACCGCGCGCGTTCGAAGGCCGGGGTCATCGGCCGCTTCGTGGGATATTTCATCGTGATGGGCGGTATCCTGGGCGGCGCATTTACGGCGCTGTCGCTCTTTTTGTGCGGGCCGCTGACCGCCGCGGGCGCGGGCTGGCTCTATTACGCGATCCTGGGGATGATCGCGATCCTGCTGGGCATGTTCGGCAGCGTGTTCAGCACCTACGCGACACTGTATCTGGCCCATGACAATGACCTGCTCCTGGCCATGCCCGTCCCGGTCCGGTACATTCTGGTCTCCCGGCTGCTGTCTGTCTATCTGATGGGCCTGCTGTACTCCGGCACGGTCATGGTCCCGGCGTTTCTCGTCAGCGCGGGGCACGGCATGGGCGCGGCCGGCGCGGTCGGGGGCTTCCTGCTGTGGATCCTGATCTCGCTGTTCGTGCTGGTGCTGTCGTGTCTGCTGGGCTTCGTGGTCGCGAAGGCCAGTCTGAAGCTGAAGAACCGGAGCATTACCCGCGTGCTGATCGCGCTCGTGATCTTCGGCGCGTACTATGTGTTCTATTTCCGCGCGCAGGTGATGATGCGGGAATTTATCGCGCGGGTCTCGGAGCAGGGCGTGGCGGTCGAAGGCCCCGTCCGGATCTTGTATGTGTTCGGCCGCGCGGGGGAGGGCAGCCCGGCGGCGCTTCTGATCTGCGCTGCGGTCGTGATCGTGCTGCTGCTTTTGACCATGCATGTGCTGTCGCGGACGTTTGTGTCCATCGCGACGGCGACCGGAAAGACCGAGCGGGCCGTGTACCGCGAGAAAAAGGCGGAGCAGCGCAGCGTTCCGCGCGCGCTTTTCACGCGGGAACTGGCGCGGTTTACCGGGAGCTCGAATTATATGCTCAACTGCGGTCTGGGCATGGTCCTGCTGATCGTGTTCGGCGTGCTTCTGATCATAAAAGGGAACGCGATCGTGTCCGGGATGGGCTCCGTGTTCGGCGCTCCTTCGGGCGGTATGGGCGCGCCGGGTCCCGGCGGGATCGATCCGGGCGTCGGCTTTGCGGCGGTGCTGTTGTGCGCGGCCGTCTGCCTGATCTCCGCGGTCAATGACATCTCAGCGCCCTCGGTCTCGCTCGAGGGGAAGCATCTGTGGATCTTGAAGTCATTGCCCGTTTCTCCCATGCAGGTGCTCGCTGCGAAGCTGAAACTGCATGTGATCTTAAGCGGCGTGCCGGCATTGTTCTGCGCGGTCTGCGCGGTCGCGGTGCTGCGTCCGGCGCCGGCGGCGGGGGTCCTGTTCGTCGCGGTCTGCGTGCTGAACGTGATCCTGCAGGCGCTCTGGGGCATGTACCTGGGCGTAAAGCGGCCGAATCTGTACTGGACCAGCGAGGTCGTCGTGGTGAAACAGAGTCTGACCGTGTTTCTGGCCATGCTCGGCGGCTGGATCTGCGCCATCGTTCTGGGCCTGGGGTACCTGCTTCTGGGCGGCCTGCTCGGCCTGACGGGCTATCTGGCTGTCGCGGCGGTCATCGCGGCCGTGCTCTCGCTGGTGCTGTTCCGCTGGATGAGGACACAGGGGGCTGCGCTGTTTCGTGAATTGTGACGATACCATTTGATATATTTTTAGTTTTCATTGCCGAAATTAGCACTATAATCAGAATAGGACATTGCGTGGAACGTTCCATGTTTTAGAGGAGGAGGAAGGAAACTATGATCACATCACGTGAAAACATTCTGATGGCGTACCGGCATGAGAAACCCTACTGGATCCCGACGCAGACGACGGACCAGGACACCTGCATTCCCTCCTGTCTGGAGGAAGGCCCGACCGGTCTGGGCGTGACCGAGGACGGCTGGGGCGTGCACTGGGTGCTGGATGAGAGCCAGCCCGGTCCGTTCCCGGATGAGAGCTACCAGGCCCTGACCTTTGATGATCTGGAAGACTGGAAAGAGAAAGTGGTCTTCCCGGATCCGGAGAAGTATGATTGGGCGGCTGCCGCCGCGAAAGATACTGCCGGCTGGGACCGCGAGAATAAGATCTCCTCGGTCATCATCGTGAACGGTATGATCGAGCGCATGAATGCGCTGATGGGCATCGAGGATTCCATCTGCGCCATTCAGTCCGACCCTGAGGATGCCTTTGATCTGCTTTCGGCCATCGCGGATCAGCGGATCGGCTATCTGAAGAAGATCGCGCAGTATTACAAACCGGATAAGATCCAGTTCCATGACGACTACGGCGCAGTGCAGAGCATGCTGTTCCCGCCGGAGACCTGGCGCGAGATCATCAAGCCAAACCTGAAGAAGGTCGTCGACGCCTGCCATGACCTGGGCATGATCTATGAGCATCACTCGTGCGGTTTCATCCGCCCGCTGATCCCGGACTTCATCGAGCTGGGGATCGACGCGTGGAACCCTGTGCAGTACACGAATAACCCGGAGGAACTGCTGCAGGAGTACGCAGGAAAGATCACGTTCGTCGGCGGTTTCGATAACCTGCACATCCTCGACCGGATCGGTGCGACGTACGAAGAGAAGTATGCGCACATTCTGGAGATGATGGAAAAGCTTTCGCCGTACGGCAGCTGGGTGGCGCAGCCTTCGCTGATCGACATGACCTCGACCGAGGCGCTGGTCGATGCGCTGTATAAGATGAACAAGCCGCTGATGGAGGCGGTCGGCATCGAGGCGAAGCGTCCGGAAGGGTATCAGACCGAGTCGGTGTATGATACGCCGCAGAATATCGGACTGTAAGGAATTGACGAAAAAAGAGCTGCTTCGGTGCTTCAGCGCCGGAACAGCTCCCACATCTGATCCAGGATCCGCATATCCTGGAGACTGTTTAGGAATGTGACCGAACCTTTCGCGGGTTCGGTCTTTTTTCGTGCGGCGGGCACGGCCGTGGGGGCCGGCCGCAGCAGGCCGCGCTCCTCCAGCACTTCGCGCAGATGGCGGGCGGTCCCGTCACCGCCGTCGAACAGCCGGACGCCGCCGCCCAGGACCGCGGCGATCTCCTGTTTTACGTAGGGGAAATGCGTGCACCCCAGCACCACGGCGTCAATGTGCCGCCCGGGATACTCCGCGAAATGCCGGATCAGCAGCTCACGGACAGCAGGTCCTTCGGTGATTCCCTGTTCGATCAGTTCGACCAGGCCGTGGACCGGCAGGAGCGTGACGTTCGCGCGGTCGCGGAACTGCTCCAGAAGGTGCTGAAATTTCTCCAGCTTCAGCGTGACCGGGGTCGCCATCACGACGATGTTTCCGCCGGGGCAGGCGGTCACGGCCGGCTTCAGCGCGGGCTCGATGCCGATGATCGGAAGTTCCGGATGCTCCGCGCGCAGGATCTCGGCGGCTGCCGAGGTGGCGGTGTTGCAGGCGATCACGAGCGCTTTCACCTGCATTTCCATCAGGTGCTCCGCCGCGCGGATGCTGAGCTCGCGGATCTCTTCCGGGGCCTTTACGCCGTAGGGCGCGTTTGCGGAATCCCCGAAATAGATAAAATCCTCCTCCGGGAGCACGCGGACCAGATCCTTCAGCACGCGTACACCGCCCATGCCGGAATCAAAGACGCCGATGGGCGCGGGATTAGTGATATCGGAAAGAGTGTTCATGTCAGTATTCAGACCCATGCTCAGATCCATTCATTGATCAATATGCGGTCCGGCCGGCGGATGTCTTCCGTGCCGGCGGGAGCTTTTCCGCCCAGGACCCATTCCGCAAGCGCTGCGGGAGTCAATTCCAGATGCGGGAGAGGGGCGTCGGTAAAACTCTGCGCGGTGTGGCTGTTCACAGCGTCGGTATCCGCATCGGTTCGCGAGAGTGTTCCGCCTTCGGGGCCGACGGTCAGTGTCCACCCGCCGCTGTATGCTGTCAGTATAGCATCGTCATAACGGACTGTGAACCGCCGCGTTTCCGGGCAGGAGAGCGGTTTCACAAACTCCGCCGGATCGAGCGGACGGACCATGATCTTCGGCTGTTCCGGTGCAGGCGTCAGGCCGTGTGCGCGGATGAATGCCTCCCGCTCCGCCTTCGGCAGTACCAGCTCGCGGATCAGTGCGCCTCCGTCCTCATTCGGCCAGTAGCAGAGATAACCCCGGCAGGCATCGCCGCCGGATCCGCCGTACGCCGCGGGGTTTGTTTCACCGTCCGCCGAGGCCCCGTACAGTCCCGCGACCTTCCCGTTTTCCGCGCCCATTTCCGTGATCAGATCACGGAAATAGCGCTCGTCGCGGATCAGATACGTGTCGTTTTCATCAGTTAGGACGCGTGAGGCAGCTTCCGCCAGCACGGCGCAGTCCTCCGGGCCCGCGACGCGGCCGGTGATGCGGCTGGCGGCGCCTATGGGCGGAGAGGAGCACAGCGACTCCGCATCCGCGGCCAAAAGATTCGTCTGCAGATACACCGTCCGGAAATCAAACGGCAGATACACCGGTTCGTTGGCCGGCATCAGAAAGATAAACGGGTCCTTGCGGGCCGCGCCCTCCCGCATGGCTTCGTAAAGCAACGTCCGCATGAGCCCGCGGTGCCGGAATTCCGGCAAGGTCGAGACGCCTACGATATAGTCGGCACAGACAATGTTGACGGACGAGGGAGTTGCAGCGTCTGCATACGATGCATTGCCCGCACGGATCGCTGCATCGAAGTGCCCGAATGCCAGTCGGCAGCGGTCAAGCTGGATCATGGCCGCAAGGCGGTCCGCATCATGGATCCCCAGAATGAGATTGTCCTTTTTCAGCGCGCAAAAAGCGTCCAGAAACGCCTGCGAGTCCTCCGGAAAGATCTGTTCCCAGAGCGCGCGGGCGAGCGGACGCTCGTCTTCTCGGATCTGATGTTCATATGCCATGGCAGATCAACGCTCCTCGATCACGTACTTTTTTACCATCGCAATGGGATAATAGGACTCCTTCGCCTTCCGCAGTCCCGGCAGTCCCATGTCATCCTCGCGGTTCACGAACTCCGCATCCGGGAACTCGTGGATCAAAAACTCGCGGTTGATCAGCGCGTACAGGCCGCGGATGTCGCCGTCGGCCTTTTCGTTATGAATGATGGCCATGCGCCGCGCCGCGTTATACGTACCGGCCGAGAATGCCTCCAGCCGACCGTCGATCTCGATGCCGCCCATGCGCGCGTCAAACAGCGGGAAGTCGCAGAACATGTCCTCGAGTCCCTCGATCTCCGCCTCGATGTGATGACCCACGTCATCGCTCTTCGAGGCCCGCCAGCGGTCCAGCAGCGCGAAGACCTCCGCGCGGTCTTCCGGCCCCAGCGTGCGGTATCTCCAGCGGCCTTCATACTCCTTCAGGAACGCGTTGATGTGGTTCTTCTTCTTATGATACTTTTTCCCGGGAAGCGTCCTCAGTTTCTCCGCGTCATACAGATAGTCCGCATAGTCGCGGTCCTCGGAGATCCGGTACTTCTCTTCGTCGAGATGCAGAAGCTCGAGGGCCTCCTCGTCCACGCCGTAGATCAGAAGCGGTTTTCCGAGGTCCGTATGCGAGTAGCGCTCGCACTCGCTGAAGTAGAACGGCAGATCTTCCGCCGTACACAGCGGCAGCGACAGAAAGATCCCCTCATCCGAGACCATGCGCCATCCCAGACAGCGCTCATCGCAGATACAGAACTCCGGGTTATAGTAGCGGCGCCACAGATAGGTGTCGAAGACCGTGCTGTCGCAGGTCAGCGTCGGCCGCATGTCGAAATAGCGGATGATGCCCGGGATATCCGAGGCTTCCAGTTTTTTAAAAGTCCATTCACTCATAAAAGGTTTATCTTCCGGTGGATCCGAAGCCGCCTTCGCCGCGGGCGGTGTCGGACAATGTCTCGGTCTCTGCGAACATCGCGGTCACGCAGGGTACGAAGACCGCCTGGGCAATGCGCTCGCCCGGCTCGACCGTGCGCGGTTCCGGACTGTGGTTTAAAAGCCCGACCATCCATTCGCCGCGATAGTCGGAGTCGATCACCCCGACCTTGTTCGCAGGGGCGAGGCCCTTCTTCGTGGAAAGGCCGCTGCGGGCGAAGACCAGCCCGACGTATCCGGCAGGAATCTCCATGCTGAGACCGGTGTGGATCATGACCGTTTCACCGGGGGCGATGCTCACAGGCGCGTCCATGCAGGCGCGCAGATCGCAGCCTGCGGAGCCGGGCGTCTCATAGGCGGGAATGACTGCGTCAGGGCGGAGTTTTTTTACTTTAACGTCGATGTTCACGGCGCTCCTTTTCTTTTCGCGCGGGCGGCTCGCAGCGAAGCGTGCCCGCATAAGGCATATTCATAAAGCAAAGACCCGCGTATTCACGCGGGTCCTGAAGAGGCGCAGGCCGGATTTGAACCGGCGAATAGAGGTTTTGCAGACCTGTGCCTTACCACTTGGCTACTGCGCCGTATGCAGATGGGGTGGACAGCCACCCCGATGACTCCACCGGGAATCGAACCCGGGTTACCGCCGTGAAAGGGCGATGTCTTAA
>CAYLPO010000091.1:0-1415 GCA_964385575.1 uncultured Lachnospiraceae bacterium
GGACCTGCGACATCATCAGCATGGGCCGCCCGCTGCTCGCGGATCCGGATATCGTAAAGAAGATCCGCACCGGAAAACTCGCGCAGATTCGCCCCTGCATCAGCTGCCAGGAGGGCTGCATGGGCCGCATCCAGACATATTCGCTGATCAACTGCGCGGTGAACCCGCAGACCGGAAAAGAGCGGTCCGCGGCGCTCGCTCCCATCACGAAGAAGAAGCGCGTGCTGGTCGTCGGCGGCGGCCCGGCAGGCTGCGAAGCCGCTCGGGTGCTCGCGGAGCGCGGGCATGTGCCGGTGCTGTACGAAAAGAGCGGGAGACTGGGCGGAAACCTGATCCCGGGCGGAGCGCCTGATTTTAAGGAAGATGACATTGCCCTCGCGGACTGGTACGCGGCCGAGCTCGCGCGCCTGGGCGTCGAGGTGCATCTGAACGCCGCGGCGGACGCGGAGACCGTGCGCGCTGGCGGTTATGACGCGGTGATCCTGGCGACGGGTTCGCGGCCGAAGCGGTTCTCCTTGGGCGATGACGAGCACGTCTACGCCGCCGAGGAGGTGCTGCTGGGTCAGAAGGATCCGGGCAATACCGTGGTCGTGGTCGGCGCCGGCCTCGTCGGCTGCGAGCTGGCGCTCGATCTGGCCATGAAAGGCAAGAAGGTCACGATCGTCGAGGCGCTGGATAAGGTCATGGCCGTGAACGGTCCCATCTGCAGTGCGAATAAGGAGATGCTCGAGGAGCTCCTGCCGTTCCACGGGATCGGAATCCAGTGCTCGGCGAAGGTCACCGGCTTCGCGGACGGCGTGCTGACCGCTGAGGTCGGCGGCGCGGTGAAGGAGTACCCGGCGGACAGCGTGGTGCTGTGCGTGGGTTACCGGAGCGAGAACAGCCTGTATCAGGAGCTGAAGTACGAGGTCGACGACCTGTATCTGCTGGGCGACGCGGCGAAAGTTTCGAACATCATGTACGCGGTGTGGGATGCGTATGAGGTGGCAAATAGTCTGTAGGTTCGGGCTGCAGGCGGAGGCCAGGTGCGTGTTTCGCGGTCGAGGGTGTCAGCTTTTGCGGACAGTGGAAGAGACTTGGAGCGCGACCATGAAGATCGCCTGAGCATTCCGAAAAACAGCGGGAGGAATGTTTGCTTCCCGGCAAATTCATTCCAGCACAACTGAGGCGGGAAGCTCTTTCGAAGCTTCCCGCCGAATTTGTGCGGTGCCCGCTGTTTTGCGAGAGTGCGAAGGCATGATCTTCAGGGAGTGCGGAACCGTCTCTTCCATGGCTGCAAAGGCTGACATATTCCACCGCAAAACTCCTCATTTTCCTCCTTGCCACACGCGCTCCGAAAGTCCATAATAGACGAGGTATTCTGACACCGGAGAGGAGACACATCATGGGCTGGGAAGCAGCGCTGTTACTTTGGA
>CAYLPO010000091.1:1425-6501 GCA_964385575.1 uncultured Lachnospiraceae bacterium
CAAGAAAAAGAAATGCAAAAAGGAAAAATAGTTGTCTGAGGAGGCTTCACAAATAGCTGTGAAAAGAAGAGAAGTGAAAAGCAAAGGAGAAAAGGAACACAGCTGGGCAATGCCGGCATCCTCTGGATCGTCATCACCCTGATCCTGCTGATCATCCCTAAGACGCGGAAGGTGGGATGTGCCTCTCTGATCTCGCTGCTTCTGTCGCTGATCTTCTGCAACGGCATCCTGAAGCACCTGGTCGCCCGCCCGCGCCCATACACGCAGATCCCCGGGCTGCAGCTTCTGGTGCCGCTCGCCTCGGACTGGTCCTTCCCGTCCGGACATTCGAGCTCGTTGTTATGCGCGGGAACGGTGTGCCTGGCCCGGCTGCCGAAGAAGGCCGGCGTGCCGCTTTTCGTTCTGGCGCTGCTGATCGCATTGTCCAGACTGTACGTGGGGATCCATTACCCGACGGACGTGATCTGCGGAGTGCTGCTGGGGATCGTCCTGGCGCTGCTGGCCATGAAGATCTTTGACGCGATCGATGCCCGCGTGACCGCGGGGAAAGAGGAGAAAAACCCGGCAAAGAGCGCTGAACTGCGCGGATGAAGCGCAAGCGCGACAGGTAGGATATTATGTTAGACACACTGCTTTTTTCGATCAATGCCATTTTTCCGCTCGTCGCACTGATCCTGCTTGGAGCGCTGATCCGCAAGCTGGGCTTCCTGAACGATGACGCGCTGAAGCAGCTGAACCGGTTTAACTTCCGGTTTCCGTTCTGCGCACTGTTGTTCACGCTGATCTATAACCTGGACCTGGAGCAGGGAATCCCGGTGCGGCTGGCCGTGATGGCCATGCTGGGGCTGGCGGTTCTGACCGTGATCGGTCTGATCGTCGCCCATCTGGTGACGAAGGAACGGGCGCGGAGAGGCGTACTGGCACAGGCGGCGTTTCGCTGCGATTACTCGATCATCGGGCTTCCGCTCTCGGCCTCGCTGGCCGGCCAGACCGGGGAGATGATCGCCACCGTCTTTCAGCTTCCCGTGGTCATTTACTTTAATACCATGGGCGTGATCCTGTTTACCATCTTTTCGAATTCCGGCGAGAAAGTCCGCCTGCGCACGATCCTGCTGGGGATCGTGAAAAACCCCTTGATCCAGGGCCTGGTCGGGGGTCTGATCGCGCTTTTGATCCGCCGCGTGATCCCGGTCGGCGCGGACGGCCTGCCGGTCTTCAGTATTCGGTATACACTTCCCTGGCTGTATCAGGCACTGAACTATGTGGGCCGCGTGGCGACGCCGCTGGCGCTCATTATCCTGGGCGCACAGATGCGCTTTGCGGATGCCTCGGCGTTCCGGAAAGAGCTCGTTACGGGCGTTCTCCTGAAACTGCTCTGCGCGCCGGTGATCGGCCTTTCGCTGATGTTCCTGGCCGCGCGGCTCGGCTTCCTGGAGATGACCCCCACGGTCATGGGCGTTTCGATCGCACTGTTTGCGGGCCCCATGGCGATCGCCTCGGTGCCCATGGCAGCTGAGATGGGCTCGGACGACCGGCTGAACGGTCAGATCGTGGCGTGGACCTGCGTGATCGGGATGATCAGTCTGTTTCTGGTTATCACCGGGTTCCGGATGGCAGGGATGCTTTGATATGTCATGAGGAGGGACCCGTGCGAAGCGCGGGAGGAGCCCTGATGACCAAGGATATGTCATGCTGAGTACATTCCTCTTTTCCGTCAATGCCATATTGCCCCTGGTGCTGCTGATCCTTCTGGGTTTTGGGATCCGCAGGCTGGGGATCTTCTCCGAGGACGCGCTGAAGGCACTGAACCGGTTTAATTTCCGGTTCCCGTTTTGCGTTCTGATGTTCGTGAACATCTATAATATGAACCTTTCTCAGGGCGTTCCGCTCCGGCTGGTCGGGTTCGTGGTTCTGGCGATCGCGGCATTGACCGTCCTGGGACTGATCATGGCGCGGATCCTGACGAAGGTGCGCGCGCGGAAGGGCGTTCTCGTACAGGCCATGTTCCGGTCAAACAGTGCCATCATCGGACTGCCGCTTTCGGAGTCGGTCGCAGGTGCAGCAGGACTGGCGACGGCCACGGTCCTGCAGTTTCCTGTGGTCATCTACTTTAATGCCATGAGCGTGATCATGCTGAGCATCTATTCGCGGGCGGAAGAGAAGCCGAAGGCCTCGAAGGTGCTTCTGGGCGTTCTGAAAAATCCGCTGATCCAGGGCCTCCTGGCCGGTGCCGCAGTACTTCTGATCCGGCAGCTGATCCCGCTGGGAGTCGACGGACTGCCGGTCTTCTCCATTCGTTACTCGCTGCCCTGGCTGTACCAGGTCTTAAACTATGTGAGCCGCGTCGCGACCCCGCTGGCATTGATCGTGCTCGGCGCACAGATGCGTTTCTCGGATGTGTCGTTGTTCCGACGCGAACTGGCAGGCGGCGTGATCATGAGGTTGGTCGGTGCACCGGTGGTCGGCTTCGGGATCATGCTTTTGGCTTCGCGGGCAGGCATGTTTGCGCTGGGGCCTGCGGAGATCGGAGGGATGATCGGGGTGTTTGCCTCGCCGCTGTCGGTCTCTTCGGTCGTCATGGCTGCGCAGATGGACGCGGACGATAAGCTGGCAGGCCAGATCGTGGCCTGGACCAGTATCATGGGGATGCTGAGCCTGTTCGTGCTGATCACGGTGTTCCGGTCAATGAATTTGTTATAGGTGACAAAGGGCGGCCAAGAGAACCGTCCCCTTTGTCACATTGTCACACAAATGGAGAAACTATGATTGAAAAGATCCTCATTGTCAGCGACTCTCACGGAGAGAGCTCCAATATCCGGCTGGCCATCGACCGCGAGCGCCCGGACATGCTGATCCACCTGGGCGACATCACCGCGGAAGCCCGCGAAGTCGAAAACTGGCTGAACGAGTCGAAGGGGGAACCGGTCCCGGCGGTGTTTCTGCGGGGGAACTGTGATCGGCCCAGCCGGAGAAGCCTGCAGGAAAAAGCGGTCTTTTCCCTGAACGGTCATCGGTTCTTCTGCACACACGGCCATCTTCTGAGCGTCAACTACGGCCTGCAGAACCTCACGTACGCCGCGCTCGAGGAGGAGTGTGACATCGCCCTGTTCGGGCACACGCATGTCCCCTGCGACGAGGAGTGGATGGGGGTCCGCATGCTGAACCCGGGAAGCATCGCCCGCCCGCGCGGCGGAAGCGCAAAAGGATATCTTCTTATGACATTTGACGAGGATTCGGGTTATACTGTAGAACGTAAGTATTTGTAAGCAGAATCTGTCAAGGGAACATATACAGCAGTTCAATAACGCGAGATGAATGAAACGAAAAAGATCCCGCTATATCTGTTTTTTGACAGCACGGTCCCGGAAGACCGCCAGAAGATGGTCCGGGAGGGTGTGCGGGATTTTGCGCGCTATGTGCCCGGTCTGACATTCGCGCGGACAGACACGGAGTTCTGGAAGGACCAGGTCGAACCGTTGTTTGCGAAAGCGTTCGAACAGAGTCTTACCGAGCTCGATACAGGACAGACCCTGCTTGCAAAGACCATGCTGACCGCGCTGGACGAAGGCACGAAGACCTGGTCGGGCATGGGACAGGGTCAGCGTGACGCCGGAGCCATCCTTTACATTACCACGCGGGACCTGTCCGTCCCGAAGATGACGGTCTGCTTCGGCCTGACGCGGGTGAAGGCGCGGATCTCCGTGAACAGCATCAGCCGTTTCGCGGACATGAAGGACCCGAAGGAGGCGGAGCTGTGCATCCGCCGCACCATGGTGCATGAGCTCGGACACATGTTTGGGGCTCCGGCGCCGAACCGCATCATTGCCACAAAGGAAGACTTCGGGAAGCACTGCACGAACCCGGGCTGCGTGATGTGCCAGACCCCGAACCTCACGAAGCTGCTGGCAGCGGCGAAGAACGAATATCGGAACGAAAACCTGTTTTGCGTCATGTGCCGGAGAGACATCCGGAAGTTCCTTCGGGACCGCGGGTACGGAAAACGGTTCCCGGGATAATATGAAACAATTCTAACGGAATGGAGAATGATCATGGACAGAGATACTTTATGCATCCATGCCGGTTACACTCCGGCAAACGGTGAGCCCAGAATGCTCCCCATCATCCAGAGCACGACGTTCAAGTATGACACGTGCGAGGATATGGGTAAGCTGTTCGACCTTGAGGCGGAGGGATACTTCTACAGCCGTCTGCAGAACCCCACGAACGACACGGTCGCAGCGAAGATCTGCGCGCTGGAGGGCGGCTCGGCGGCCATGCTGACGTCGTCCGGCCAGGCGGCCAGCTTCATGGCGGTGTTCAATATCGCGGGCGCGGGAGATCACATCGTCTCCTCAACGTCGATCTACGGCGGCACGTTTAATCTGTTCAATGTCACGATGAAGCGCATGGGCATCGAGTTCACGTTTGTGGATCCGGACTGCTCGGACGAAGAGCTCGAGGCGGCATTCCGGCCGAATACGAAGGCGGTTTTCGGTGAGACCATCGCGAACCCGGCATTGACCGTATTCGACATCGAACGGTTCGCGAACGCTGCGCACGCGCACGGCGTTCCGCTGATCGTAGATAACACCTTCGCGACGCCCATCAACTGCCGGCCCATCGAGTGGGGCGCGGATATCATCACGCACTCGACGACCAAGTACATGGACGGCCATGACGCGACGCTGGGCGGCTGCATCGTGGACGCAGGAAAGTTCGACTGGAATGCGCACGCGGACAAGTTCCCGGGCCTGACCACTCCGGACGAGTCGTATCACGGCGTGACCTACACCGAGCGCTTCGGGCTCGGCGGCGCGTTTATCACGAAGGCGACCGCGCAGCTGATGCGCGATTTCGGGTGCATGCCGGCACCCATGGCCTCCTACATCCTGAACCTGAGTCTGGAGTCGCTCGCGGTCCGCATGCAGCGCCATAACGAGAACGGCCAGAAACTGGCGGAGTTCCTGGCCGGCCATGAGAAGGTCGCCTGGGTGAACTTCCCCGGCCTGCCGGATAATCCGTATTACGAGCGCGCGAAGAAGTACCTGCCCGACGGCATCTGCGGCGTCGTGAGCT
>CAYLPO010000092.1:0-6490 GCA_964385575.1 uncultured Lachnospiraceae bacterium
GCTGGGCTGCACGGTGCAGGTATATATCGAGGGCGAGCTGTTCGAGTTCACTAAGAATTTCGTGGTCTATGTCCCGGCGGGAACGAAGCATTGCCCGCTGAACTTCCTGAACGTGACCCGCCCCGTGATCAATTATTCGGGCGGCCCGAACGTTGAATACCTGCGCAAGTACGGGGACGGTACGTACCGTGTGAACTGACGACGGCGGGGATCGATCCCTGACCGAATTTCGATGTAATGCAGAAATGACCGCTTTCCGGCGGTCATTTCTTTGTCAGTGAAAAGAAACCAAGGGTGATTTTCCGGCCTGCCTGTCGTAAAATAGAACCGTGAGGTGCGCGGAATGAAGAACCCGAGAACGATCATGAAAAAGATTCCGAAACCCATCCGGAAGATGGTCATTCGTGCTGCTGCGGATACTGCGGCGGGAAAGCTGATGAGCAAAATATTCGAATCCGGGGCGGGACAGAAGACGGTGAACCGGGCGGCCGGGAAGGTTCTTGGCACGGTCTTCCCTGAGAAGCCTCATCGGGTGAAGCTGCAGTCGATCCATGGCTCGAATCACAGCGTGATTGACCGGCTGGCGGATCTGGGCTTGACTACTGCGGTCACGGCGCCCCTCAAACGTATGCAGCAGAGAAAACGCAGGACGGATATCGCAGGGACTGCGGTCGTGGCATTGACGAAGGTCCTTATGCGCGTGAAGTGGAAATGAAAATGAGGATAAGATTATGAATATGGAAACCAGACAACTCCTGTACACGTTCGAGCATGCGTGGCTCCCGCAGCTGTTCTTCCGCCAGAGGGAAGTGCTCACGGACGCCCTGATCAAGGGCGACAGCTCTATGCTCAGCCGTATTCTGACGAATCTGGCAGGAGAGGCCGGCGTACCGTGCCCGTTTACGGAGGAGGATTTTCCGGTGCAGGTCGAGGGCTATCCCATCGACCGCTATGTTGTAAAGGTCACATTCCCGGAGCCTCCTCAGGCACCGATGTGTCACTTCGCGTGCCTGTGCTTCGATCAGGCACTGACGAAGCTGATGTATTTGACGGTCGAGAAGTCCGAGGAGACCGACGGCGATGTGCGTCCGTTCCTGTGCAGCTGGGGCGCGGATGACCAGCACACGAATTACGGCCCGTGCGAGCTCGAGGAGGCGTTCGACCGGTGCGTGGGGCTGTATTTGGGCGAGTATCATGTGGAGAGACTGGAGGAGTAAGAGGGAGACGTATTCCTTCTATACCTGCTATAGCATTGTCTATGATGGAAAGCCATTTCTATACGAATTACTCAGACGTCAAATTCATCGATAAGCTGAAGGAAAGTATCGACCTTTGTCAGGCGTTTTACTTTTCGGTCAGCTTTATTAAAAAGCCGGGATTGCGGCTGCTGGCTCAGAATATAGAAGCAGCCGTGGCGCGCGGCGCCATCGGACAGGTAATCACATCTACCTATCAGAATTTTACGGATATCGAGTCGCTGGTGTTCTTTTATGATCTCGCATGCCGGTATCCGGATCGGTTTTCCTGCAGACTTGACCGAGAGTGTTTTCGTGATGCGAAAGGTTCGGCGGTCGGTTTCCATTCTAAGGGTTATCTTTTCGAATTTCCGGATCATCAGGAGTTGCTGGTCGGTTCCTCGAACATTACGGTTTATGCACTTCTGAAGAATATCGAGTGGGATGTCTCGGTGATCGGCGGTTCGGAAAATGAAACATACGATGCCGCGAAGGCGGAGTTCGACCGGCTGTGGGAACAGACCCTTCCGCTGACTGCAGACCTCATCGAGGAGTATAAGACCCGGCTTTACTATTCCATCGAACGGTGGGATATGGATTACGATGTTGCGAATTCCGAGATCAAGCCGAATTACATGCAGCGGCGGGCATTGAAGGAATTAAACCGTGTCCGTGCCATGGGGGCCACAAAGGCTCTGGTTACTGCTTCTGCCGGCTCCGGAAAAACCTTTCTGGCCGCTTTTGATGCGCTGAATTTTAATCCCCGACGGTTGCTTTATATCGTTCATGAGGGATCGATCCTCATGAAGTCCTTTGAGACGTTTCAAAGGGTGTTCGGGAGCAACCGCTCGTACGGTATTTATAATGCTGAGTATAAGGAGTTTGATGCGGATTTCGTCTTTTCAACGAATGTGACGATGGCAAATTCTCTCGAGCTTTTTGATCCGCATGCCTGGGATTACGTGATCATTGACGAATGTCATCATGCGGCAGCAGAGACTTATCAGAAGATCCTGAACTACTTCGAACCGCAGTTTCTTCTGGGCATCACTGCAACGCCGGAACGGATGGACGGGGAGGATATTTTCCGCCTTTTCGATCAGAACGTTCCCTATGAGCTTCGTCTCCGAGACGCCATTATAAACGGGCTGGTAGTGCCTTTTAAGTATTATGGTATTCGTGATGAACTGATCGAGTATGGGATCAATGAGACGAAAGGCCATAAGTTCCTAGAGCAGTTCTCTGATGACCGGCATGTGGAATTTATTGCCGACATGATCGAAAAGTATCGGCTGCCGGGACAGAAGCTGAAGGCACTGGCATTTTGCCGGGATATTTCACATGCCATCCGGATGTCGCAGGCGATGGAAGAATACTATCATACGCAGTATCTGACCGGTAAGAATTCGGTCGGAGAGCGTGTCCGCGCTTACAAAGATCTTCAGGATGATTCAGCGGAGCTGGAGATTCTCTTTACCGTGGATATCCTGAATGAAGGCGTGGATATCCCCGGGGTAAATATGGTCCTGTTTCTGCGGCCGACTGATTCACAGACGATCTTTATCCAGCAGCTCGGCCGGGGACTGCGAAAGTATGAAGGCAAGCAGTTTGTCACGGTTTTGGATTTTATCGGAAATGATTATAAGCGGAGTGTCCAGATTGCTTTTGCGCTCGGAAGTCTCTCCAAAAACTTCGTGATGGAGAAGAAGCTGGTCGCAAGCTTGATTGAAGATGATTTCGCCAGCATTGGCCTTCTGGACTACGGTGTGGAGATTCATCTGGATGATCTGAGTAAAAAAGAGATCCTGTCTTATATTGATCAGGTGAATTTTAATACCAGGCGTTATCTGGAACAGGACTACAGGAACTTTAAAAAGTACATCAGCGCGGAAACGTATCCGCAGCATGTGGATTATCTGAACAATGACTACGCGCCGGATCTGCTGAAATTCATACAGTCCAAAAGTAATAATCACAAGAACGCGTCCTATTATGGCTTCCTGCAGGCCATCGGCGAGGATGGACTGCCGTCATTTGATGATCGGCAGGAGGCATTTGTGAAATATGTCTCTGAGATGCTGCCGATCGTGCGGCCGTATGAATATCTGATTATTCAGGAGCTTTTGTCTCAGGCAGGGAAGGCGCCGGTCCGTGACATCGCAGAGAAACTCCGGAAGACCGTAAAGAACTGGAATGATGCGGCATTTGCTCATGCTCTGCATTACATGATCCACGATGGGTTCTTTGCGGAAAATGACGGCGAACTGTCTTTCGCGGATCTTCGCAGAGATGTGGCGCTTGAGGCTTATCTGAAAGATCTTCTGGAGTATGGATTAGGCAAATACGACGTGGATTTTTATAATTCTTCGCCGGATGAGACGTTCCATCTCTGGGCACAGTATCGGAAAGGACAGGTGCAGCAGCTCCTGCTGAACAACCCGAAAGATATTATGCTTGGGACCAAAATCTATGATGGCGTCGTGTACGCCTATGTGACGGTCATCAAGGGAAACAGCACAAAAGAAACGCTGAAGTATGCAGATGGATATATCGATGCGGATACGTTCCAATGGGAGACCGTGGCGAATGTCGGCGAGCGGGAACTGCAGGATCTGAAAAAGAGTAAATGCATCCATATCTTTGTGCGTAAGGTGGATAACGAAGACGGAATCCAGCTGCCGTTCACTTATATCGGATCCGGGAAGATGGAGTATATCGAAGGGTCCAGGAAACCGAACGGAGCGCATTTATTTCGAATTCCTATGAATGTAACGGCTCCGGAGGACATTTTCTTTGATTTTAAGCTTCCGGGATGAGGATGTTCGGATTGCTGAAAGTATAAACTGTTATAAAAACGGATTAATGTGAAAGGAGATCACACATGGCCAAAAAGATCATCGCCGTCAACGCCGGCCCCCGCAAAGGCTGGAACACAGACACCCTGGTCACCGATGCGTCGAACGGCGCCAAAGCCGCCGGAGCGGAAGTCGAGCATTTTGATCTGTTTCGGTTGGAAAAATACACCGGCTGCATCTCCTGCTTCGGGTGCAAGCGCGCGAAGATGAAAGGCCACTGTGTCATCAAAGATGGTCTGACCCCGGTGCTGGATGCCATCCGCGGGGCGGACGGGCTGATCATCGGCTCGCCGAATTATCTGAGCGAGATGACGGCTTCTTTCCGCGCGCTGTATGAGCGTCTGGTTTTCCAGAACCTGACCTATAACACTGAGACCCCCTGCTGCAACGAGCATCCGATCCCGGTGCTGCTGATCATGACCAGCAATGCCCCGGATACGTTTTACACCGAGCTGCTGGAGAAGTACCGGCAGACGTTTAATACCTTTGTGGGACCGACGCAGGTCCTGATCAGCGGCGATACGCTGCAGCTGCCGGACTACAGCAAGACCGATTGGCCGTGGTCGCTGTTCGATCCGGAGGCGAAGAAAGCGCGCCACGAGACGGTCTTCCCGGAGGAGCGCAGGAAAGCGTTCGAGATGGGCGCGGAGATCGCCAGGGACAATGCTCATGCAGAGTAAAACGGAACGGACAGAACGAATCATAGTCTGTTTGTCCCGTGACAGGACGCCGTTTTCATACGTGACCTGGCTGGCGGACGGCGGCGGCTTCACGCATGCTTCTCTGGGGCTGAGCGAGGAGGCGGAGTACTATTACAGCTTCAACTTTAAGGGCTTGAAGAAGGAGTACCGCACTTCTTTAAAGAAGCGTCCCCGCGAGATGCAGCGTTATGTGATCGAGGTGACGGAAGAGGCTCATCGGAAGCTCGAAGAGATCATTGCCGAGATGGAGCGGGAGAAGGACCGCTATCAGTATGCGAAGCTGGGCGTATCCCTGCGCCTTCTGCGGGTTCCGACAGAGGTTTTGGACGGGTTCTCGGGTAATGAAGAGAGCGCTTCCGTGAGCGGTCCGGAGGATGATCCCGCAGAAGAGGACAAGTACTACTGCTCGCAGTTTGTGGCTGCGGTATTAAAGGCGTCGGGATGTGTGAATATTCAGACGCCGCCGGCCGAATGTACCCCGAATGACCTGAAACGAGAGCTGGAGGAGAGCGGACAGATTCTTCTGATTACGGAAGAGTCAGAGATGCAAAACCCCGGCGAGGCATTGCTCGGAAAGGCTGCAGAGCAGCTTGAAAAAGGCCGTGATCAGGTGGTGCGGCACGGCGGTGATCTTCTGGAACCGCTGATGGATAAGGCGCTGGATAAACTGGGAGACGCGAAGGACGCGGTGGCGGAGGCTCCGGAGAAACTGGCGAAGCTGACCGGCGGACTTCTTCGGAAGACGCCCTGGGTGCGTAAGGGTGAGGAAACACCGGAAACGAGTTATAATGGCTCCCGGAGGCATGCTATGGAAGAAAAGAAAACGATCCGCGTGACCGCAGCCATCATTCATCAGGACGGAAAGATTCTTGCGACCCAGCGGGGCTACGGGGATTATAAGGACTGGTGGGAGTTTCCCGGCGGAAAGATCGAGCCGGGCGAGACGCCGGAAGACTGCATTGTCCGCGAGATCCGCGAGGAGCTGGCAGCGGAAATCGCAGTGGAAAAACTGCTCTGTACGGTTGAGTGGGAGTATCCTAAGTTTCACCTGTCCATGGACTGCTTCCTCTGCCATGTGGCGGAAGGGGAGCTGACGCTGCTGGAGCATGAAGCGTCCCGCTGGCTGACCCGCGATGAAGCGGATGACGTGCATTGGCTGCCGTCGGATCTGGAGGTGATCAGCCTGCTGAAGGAAGATTGGCCGGAAGAACCGTGACCGCGGGCAGGTGCAAAAACGCCGGAAACGGTGATAGGAGGAGGAAAGACCGGTATGGGATACCGATTTGATTTTGACACATTTCTGGATCGCACGGAGGAGGGCGCCATTGCCGTAACCGGGCTCGGAAAACTGCCCGGCTTCTCGCCGGATCCGCCGAAGGAGGGCTACAGCGTGATCCCCATGTGGGTTGCGGACATGAGTTTTCCGACCGCGCCCGCGATCATGGAGGCGCTGCAGGAGCGCGCGAAGCACCCGGCGTTCGGGTATTTTGAGCCGAAGCAGGAATACTATGATGCCATCATCCGCTGGCACGCGGAACGCCACGGCGTGCAGGGCCTGGAGCAGAAGCATATCGGCTATGAGAACGGGGTGCTGGGCGGCGTGATCTCGGCATTGAACGTGTTCTGTCCGCGCGGCGCGAAGGTCCGAGGATGGCGCGTTTCACTTCCTCTGTCATGATGCCGAGGTCCGTGGCCACCG
>CAYLPO010000093.1:0-6440 GCA_964385575.1 uncultured Lachnospiraceae bacterium
TTGATCGAGCTTTCTGATGCGGAGATGGAGCTGGGCCTGCCCGTGACGCAGGAGCTGCTCGATCAGCTGAAAGCGCATGCGGAGGATATCAACTACGAGGACGCGAAAGCGCGCGAGGCCGTCGTCCGGCATGACGTAATGAGCCATGTCTATGCATACGGTCTGCAGTGTCCGGATGCGAAAGGAATCATCCATCTGGGCGCCACCAGCTGCTATGTAGGCGACAACACCGATCTGATCCTGATGACGGAAGCACTGCAGCTGGTTCGTAAGAAACTGGTGAATGTGATCGCGGAGCTCGCAAAGTTCGCGGAAGCATACCGCTCGCTGCCGACGCTGGGCTTCACACATTTCCAGCCCGCACAGCCCACGACCGTGGGCAAACGCGCCACGCTTTGGATTCAGGAGCTGCTTCTGGATCTGGAAGATTTGGATCACGCTCTGTCGCATATGAAACTTCGCGGCGCGAAGGGAACGACCGGTACGCAGGCGAGCTTCTTTGAACTGTTCAATGGTGACCATGCAAAATGCCGTGAGCTCGACCGCAGGGTCGCCGAGAAGATGGGCTTTGCGGAAAGTTATCCCGTGACCGGACAGACATATTCGAGAAAGGTCGATATGCGCGTCGTAAACGTCCTCGCGGGCATTGCCGTAAGTGCGCATAAGTTTTCGAACGACATCCGTCTGCTGCAGCATTTGAAAGAGGTGGAGGAACCGTTTGAAAAGACGCAGATCGGTTCTTCAGCCATGGCATATAAGCGCAATCCCATGCGTTCCGAGCGGATCGCCTCACTGGCGGACTATGTGATCTCGGATATGATCAATCCCGCTATGGTCGCATCCACGCAGTGGTTTGAGCGTACCCTCGATGATTCCGCAAACAAGCGCCTGAGTATTCCGGAAGGTTTCCTGGCGGTGGATGGTATCCTGGAGCTTTATCTGAATGTGGTGGATGGCCTGGTCGTGTATCCGAAGGTCATCGAGAAACACCTGATGGCGGAGCTGCCGTTTATGGCCACGGAAAACATCATGATGGATGCGGTAAAGGCCGGCGGAGATCGTCAGGAGCTGCATGAGCGCATCCGTGAGCTGTCCATGGAGGCAGGTCGTGTCGTGAAGGTGGAAGGCAAGGACAATGATCTGATCGACCGCATTGCTTCGGATCCGCTGTTCGGTGTGGATGCGGATACATTAAAAGCCTCACTGGATCCTGCGAAGTATGTAGGCCGCGCCCCCGAGCAGGTGGATGATTTCCTGAATGAAGTTGTAAAACCTCTGCTGGCGGAAAACCGCGATCTGCTGGGATTGACCGGTGAAGTAAGGGTGTAAGATCTGCAGTGTTAAGACAGAAAGATCAATATTACAGGGGGAGAACGGAGAGACCATGGTTCAGGCAGTAGTAGGAGCCAACTGGGGAGATGAAGGAAAAGGAAAGATCACGGATATGCTGGCCAGAGAGGCCGATATCATCGTGCGTTTTCAGGGCGGTGCGAATGCAGGCCACACGATCATTAATGATTACGGCCGCTTTTCCCTGCACCTGCTGCCCTCCGGGATCTTTTACGGTCACACGACCTGCGTGATCGGAAACGGTGTGGCATTGGATATCCGAAAGCTCATTCAGGAGTATGAGGATGTCATCTCAAAAGGGGTCCCCGCCCCGCACGTGCTGGTCTCGGACCGGGCGCAGGTGCTGATGCCGTATCACATTTTGCTGGACACTTACGAAGAGGATCGCCTGGCGGGACATTCGTACGGATCGACGAAATCGGGCATTGCCCCGTTTTATTCGGATAAGTTCGCGAAGATCGGTTTCCAGGTCTGCGAACTGTTCGGTGATGAAGAGGAACTCCGCGAGAAGGCGGAGAACGTCTGTACGCTGAAAAACGTGATGCTGGAGCATCTGTATCATAAGCCGCTTCTGGATCCGGACGAAGTCATGCAGACGCTGCTTGAGTATCGCGAGATGGTACGTCCGTTCGTCTGCGATACCGGCGCGTTCCTTCGAAAAGCGGTGAAGGAAGGGAAGAACATCGTGATCGAAGGCCAGCTCGGTTCGCTGAAGGATCCGGATCACGGCATTTATCCCATGGTCACCTCGTCTTCGACACTGGCCGGCTACGGCGCGGTCGGGGCAGGTATCCCGCCTTATGAGATCCGTAAGATCATCATCGTTGCGAAAGCGTATTCGAGCGCGGTCGGCGCAGGCGTTTTCGTCAGTGAGATGACGGATCCCGAAGAGGCATCGCAGCTGCGCGAGCACGGTGGTGATAAAGGAGAGTACGGAGCTACGACCGGCAGACCGCGCCGCGTAGGCTGGTTCGACGCGGTTGCGACCCGCTACGGCATCGAGGCACAGGGCGGTACGGAAGTCGTACTGACCGTCGTGGATGCTTTGGGATATCTGGACGAGATCAAGATCTGTACCGGCTACGAGTATGAAGGACAGATCCTGGAGGATTTCCCGGTCACGCCTGTTTTGGAGAAGTGCAGACCTGTCTATGAGACATTGCCCGGCTGGAAGTGTAACATCCAGGGGATCCGCAGCTTTGATGAGCTGCCCGGGAACTGCCGGAATTATATTCTCCGGATCGAGGAATTGATCGGGACTAAGATTTCGATGGTATCGAACGGCCCCGGAAGAGAGGATATTATCGTTCGCTGATCGGATCGGCGCGTCTGCATCGATCCGACGCTGAATATTATCTGCCGATGAGGCGCAGGCGGAAAGGAGCTTCGGTGTTTGGTTACGTGACCATCAACCAGCCCGAGATGAAGTTTAAGGACTACGACATGTACCGGTCCTTTTACTGCGGACTGTGCCGAACGCTGAAGGACGGATACGGGGCGGTCGGACAGCTGACCCTGACCTATGATCTGACATTTCTGGCGCTTCTTCTGACAGCGCTTTATGAACCGGAGACGGTGCGGGGTGAAACCCGCTGCCGCACGCATCCGCTGAAAAAGCAGCCGACAAGGACGAATGTGTATTCGGAATACGCGGCGGACATGGAGATCCTGCTGGCATACGAGAAATGCTTGGATGACGTGAAGGATGACGGAGACCGAAAGAAAGCGGTCGCCGCAAGAATGCTTCGTTCCCGCGCGGAAAAAGCAGAAGCAAAGCATCCGGAGAAGGCACGCGTGATCCGGGAGAAACTGTCAGCCATCGAGGAGCGCGAGAAAGCCGGTGAGACCGGTGTGGAGGTCTGCGCGGGTCTGTTCGGGGAGCTTTTGGCAGAGATCTTTGACGTTCACGGAGACCACTGGTCGGAGACCTTGCGCTATATGGGTTTTTATCTCGGGAAATTCATTTATCTGATGGATGCCTGCGAGGATCTGGAAAAGGACCGGAGTTCGGGATCTTATAATCCGCTGAAAAGCTTCGGCGGCGATGTCGAGGAGCTTTTGACTCTGATGATGGCGGAATGCTGCCGCGCGTTCGAGCGGCTGCCCATCATTGAACATGCAGAGATCCTTCGGAATATCCTGTATTCCGGAGTATGGCTGAAATATGAACTGAAAACAGGCCGCGCGAACGGCGGCTCCCCGAAGGAACGGTAGCAGACGGTAACCTTATGTACTTCGACCCTTATCAGGTCCTGGGCGTGAGCCGGAATGCGAGCGATGATGATATTAAGAAAGCGTATCGCAATCTCAGCCGGCGATATCACCCGGACGCAAATGTGAATAACCCGAATAAGGATCAGGCGGAAGAGAAGTTCAAGCAGGTCCAGCAGGCTTATGACCAGATCATGAAGGACCGTGAGCGCGGGAATTCCTACAGCGGCGGTTACGGAGCCTCGGGCGCATACGGCCCCGGCAGTTCGCGTGGACGCTCATATTCGGATCCGTTCGGCTTCGGTTTTGACGGTTTCGGCGGTTTCGAGGGCTTCGGCACAGGCGGGACACGGCAGACCACCGAAGAGGACGAGTATACGATGCACCTGAACGCGGCGCAGCGTTACATTGCCGGCGGGCATTATGCCGAGGCCATGAATGTTTTGAACAGTATGACCGACCGCAGTGCCATGTGGTACTACCTGCATGCTTTGGCACAAAACGGCATGGGCAATAATTACGCAGCAGTCCAGAGCGCCAGGACGGCGGTACAGATGGATCCCGGGAATATGCGCTACCGCTCTCTGCTCCAACAGCTGGAAGGCGGCGGACAGGCATACACGAATCAGAGGAACAGTTTTGTCAGCCCTATGGGAACCGGTGCGTGTATCAGCTCCATTGCGGCGTATCTGCTTTGCACATTCTGCTGCATGGGGGGACGCTACGGAATGTTTTTCTGCTGATCAGCAGTCTTAACGAGGAGGAATCATGGAAAAAGTAATCATCACCGTTCTGGGAAAGGACAGCGTCGGCATCATTGCGAAAGTCTGCACGTATCTGTCGGAGAACAGCATTAACATTCTGGACATCTCACAGACGATCGTACAGGGCTATTTTAACATGATGATGATCACGGACTGCTCGAAGACCGAAAAAACGTTTGACGAGATCCATGGTGATCTGGCCGCCATCGGCGAGCAGATCGGCGTCGGGATCCGTGCACAGCGCTCGGAAATCTTCGACGAAATGCACCGCATCTGAGGAAAGGATACTTCTATGATCAATATCTCCGAAGTCTATGAGACCAACCAGATGATCGATCACGATAACCTGGACGTGCGCACCATTACGATGGGTATATCGCTTCTGGACTGTGTGACCGATGATCTGGACCGTCTCTGTGAGAATATTTATACGAAGATCACCACGTATGCGAAGGATCTGGTAAAGACCGGTGAGGACATTTCCCGCGAGTTCGGGATCCCCATCGTGAATAAGCGGATCTCCGTGACCCCCATCAGTCTGATCGGCGCTTCCGCATGTCATGCGCCGGAGGATTTCGTGAAGATCGCGCAGACGCTGGATCGCGCCGCAAAAACGGTCGGCGTGAATTTTATCGGCGGGTATTCGGCGCTGGTTTCAAAGGGGATGACTCCCGCAGAGGAGCTGTTGATCCGCTCGCTGCCGCTGGCCATGCAAGCCACGGATATCGTGTGCGCATCGGTCAATGTCGGCTCCACGAAAACGGGCATGGACATGGATGCGATCCGGCTTCTCGGTGAGATGATCAAAAAAACCGCTGAGGCAACCGCGGATCAGGGCTGTATGGGCTGCGCGAAGCTGGTAGTGTTCTGCAATGCCCCGGATGACAACCCGTTTATGGCAGGCGCATTCCACGGAGTCACGGAAGCAGATGCAGCGATCCACGTGGGCGTCAGCGGCCCCGGCGTCGTGAAGCACGCGATCGAGGCCGTGAGGGGTCAGGGCTTCGAGGAGCTCTGTGAGATGATCAAGCGCACCGCGTTTAAGATCACGCGTGTCGGCCAGATGGTCGCGCGTGAAGCGTCAAAGCGGCTGGGGATTCCTTTCGGTATTATTGATCTGTCCCTGGCTCCGACACCGGCGGTCGGTGACAGCGTGGCGGATATCCTGGAGGAGATCGGCTTAGAGCGCGTCGGCGCTCCGGGCACGACCGCGGCGCTTGCGCTTCTGAATGATCAGGTGAAGAAGGGCGGCATCATGGCAAGTTCCTATGTGGGGGGCTTGAGCGGCGCTTTCATCCCGGTCAGTGAGGATCAGGGCATGATCACGGCCGCGAAAACCGGTGCTCTTACGCTTGAGAAACTGGAAGCCATGACCTGTGTATGTTCGGTCGGACTGGATATGATCGCCATTCCGGGATCCGTATCGCCTGCGACGATCTCCGGGATCATTGCGGATGAGGCTGCGATCGGTATGGTAAACCAGAAGACGACCGCGTGCCGCCTGATCCCCGCTATCGGCAAGGATGTAGGAGATGAACTGGAGTTCGGCGGCTTGCTGGGAAGCGCGCCGGTGATGCCGGTGAATACTTACGGCTGTGACGCGTTTGTGGCCAGAAAAGGGCGTATTCCCGCTCCAATCCATTCGTTTAAGAATTAAACGATCAATAAATAAAACAATAGCCTGCAGCCTTGATGGCTGCAGGCTATTGCTTTTAAAAAAAGCTTGGTCAGGATGATTGATCCTATGACAAAAGTGATTTAATTCAGATTCGGGTCACATGGATCGCCTGGCGGCCTTTTTCACCCTCCACCAGCTCGAACTCCACTTCCTCACCTTCATCGATGGTCTTAAAGCCTTCCATATCGATGCCGGACCAATGCACGAAGATGTCCTGGCCTTCGCCGTCCAGGATGAAGCCGTAGCCTTTCTTTTTATTAAACCACTTTACTGTTCCTTTCATAAAAAAAGCCCTCCATATCAGGACACGGAAACAGTAAGCTCAAATTAAACGAACGCTTATATTCTTATCACGCGTATATAGTTTTGTCAATGTAGCTGATGAAATAAATATAATTATATTTTTAATCGTTTTCCGACTGCGTTCTGCCCGGCGC
>CAYLPO010000094.1:0-6363 GCA_964385575.1 uncultured Lachnospiraceae bacterium
AGCAGGAGGAGAAGATCAAAACGATCACGCTGCCTGAGACCATCACGATCAAGGCGCTGGCGGATCTCATGAAGATCCCTGCGGCTCAGATCATAAAGAAGCTCTTCCTGGCCGGTCAGGTCGTGACCGTAAACCAGGAGATCGACTACGAGACCGCAGAGGAGATCGCGGTCGAGTATGACATCCTCTGTGAGAAGGAAGAGAAGGTCGATGTCATTGCCGAGCTGCTGAAGGATACCGAGGATCCCGAAGACACCCTGCAGCCCAGACCCCCGGTGGTCTGTGTTATGGGTCACGTTGACCACGGTAAAACTTCGCTGCTGGATGCCATTCGAAACACGAACGTCATCTCGCGCGAGGCAGGCGGCATCACGCAGCACATCGGCGCGTATATGGTCAATATCAACGACCACGACATCACGTTCCTGGATACGCCCGGTCATGAGGCATTCACGGCCATGCGTATGCGCGGCGCGAAGTCGACCGATATCGCAGTCCTGGTCGTCGCGGCGGATGACGGTGTCATGCCGCAGACCGTCGAGGCCATCAATCACGCGAAGGCTGCCGAAGTCGAGATCATTGTCGCGATCAATAAGATCGATAAGCCCAGTGCCAATGTCGACCGCGTCATGCAGGAGCTGACCGAGTATGAGCTGATCCCCGAAGAGTGGGGCGGCACCACCATTTTCTGCCCCGTGTCCGCTAAGACCGGCGAGGGACTGGAGAACCTGCTCGAGATGATCCTCCTGACCGCAGACGTGAAGGAACTTCGCGCGAATCCCGACCGCGCCGTCAGAGGCCTGGTCCTCGAGGCGCGTCTGGACCGCGGCAAAGGTCCCGTGGCTTCCGTGCTGGTTCAGAAGGGTACCCTGCATATCGGCGATTATGTCGCAGCGGGCGCCTGCTCCGGTAAGGTTCGCGCCATGATCAATGACAAGGGCGAGAAGGTCTCCGTGGCCGGCCCGTCCGTGCCCGTGGAGATCCAGGGTCTGAACGATGTCCCCGGTGCCGGCGAGATCATCGTCTCCCTGCCTACGGACAAGGAAGCGAAGAACTACGCCGCCGCCTTCATCAGCGAGGGCCGTGAGCGCCTGATCGAGGAGACCCGCACGAAGATGTCGCTGGATGATTTGTTTAACCAGATCAAGGAAGGAAACCTGAAGGATCTGAACCTGATCGTCAAGGCCGATGTCCAGGGCTCCGTGGAAGCGCTGAAGACCAGCCTGCTGAAGCTCTCGAACGACGAGGTGGTCGTAAAGATCATCCACTCGGGCGTGGGCGCCATCAACGAATCCGACGTCGTGCTGGCATCTGCCTCGAACGCGATCATCATCGGCTTCAATGTCAAGCCGGATAACACCGCGAAGTCCACCGCAGAATCCGAGAAGGTCGACATCCGCCTGTATAACGTCATTTATCAGGCCATCGACGATGTCGAAGCAGCCATGAAGGGCATGCTCGCTCCCGTCTATGAGGAGCGCGTGACCGGACACGGCGAGGTCCGCATGACGTTCAAGGCTTCCGGCGTGGGCATCATCGCCGGTTCCTACATTACCGACGGTGAGGTCACTTCGAGCTCGTCCGCACGTGTGACCAGAGACGGCGATCAGATCTTCGAAGGTAAGATCGCCTCCTTGAAGCGCTTTAAGGACGATGTCAAGAAAGTCTCGAAGGGCTATGAGTGCGGTATCGTCTTTGAAGGGTTCACCGACATTCAGGAGGGCGACCAGTTCGAGGTCTACACGATGGTCGAGGTGCCGCGCACATGAGAAAATACAGTGTAAAGAATAACCGGCTGAACGCTCAGGTCCAGCGCGATCTGAGCGAGATCATCCGGGGCTTAAGCGACCCGGGAGTCAGTCCCATGACGACGGTCACCCGCGTGGAGATCACCCCGGATCTGAAGTACGGAAAGGTCTATATCAGCGTGATCGGCGGCGAGGAAGACCTCGATGCGACCATGGAGGGGATCCGCCGCGCGGCCGGATACATTCGCCGTGAGCTTGCGCACACCGCAAATCTGCGTATCACGCCGGAGCTGACATTCGTGGCGGATCGTTCCATCGCGGACGGGATCCGCATGGCAGCCAGGATCGACGAGGTGCTGGCGCAGGACGGTGCGGTTTCCGAAGATCATATAGAGACGGAAGAGTAAAGGCGGGCGGTTAGCTTTATGGAGAGGATCGACGAACAACTTTCCGGTGTGAAAAGCTGTGCCATCCTGGGCCATATCCGGCCGGACGGCGACAGTGTGGGATCCGTGCTGGGCATGTATCATTATCTGCGGGATAACTATCCGCAGATTCGCGCGGATGTCTATCTGCACCCCTTCACAGAGGATTTTCAGGAAGTGCTTCCCGGTGCGAAAGAGGTGCGCGGTGAGGACAGCGGAGAAGTGTATGATCTCTGCATTGCCCTGGATACCAGTACCAAGGACCGTCTGGGCGATTTTGAAGAACTCTTTGACCGCGCGAAGCATACCGTCTGTGTGGATCATCATTTCACCAATCCCGGGTTTGCCGAAGTCAATGCCGTCGATGCGAAGGCTTCCGCTGCCAGTGAACTGATCTGTCTGCTGATGGATCCGGAGAAGATCAGTCAGCGGACCGCAGACTGTCTGTACACGGGGATCGTGCATGATACCGGATGCTTCTGCCATGACAACACCACGGAGCGCACCATGCAGGTCGCGGGACTTCTTCTTGGACGTGGCGCACGTGCGGGCCGGTTGATTCAGGATACCTTCAAGCATCGCAGCTTTGTGCAGATCCGTCTGCTGGGAGCTGCCATGACGGGCGCGTCACTCGAACACGGCGGAAAATGCATCATCAGCATGATGACGTTCGATGAGATGCTGGCACTGGGCGGAAGACCCATGGACATGGAGCCGGTCATCGACAGTCTGCGTGTGACGGACGGTACCCGCTGCGCGGTATTTGCCAGACAATCCGAGAACGGCGACTGGCGTGTTTCCCTGCGTGCAAACGGCGAATTTGACGTCGCGCAGATCGCGTCGGAATTCGGCGGCGGCGGACATGTGAAAGCAGCCGGCTGTACGCTGCAGGGGGACCGGGAAGCGGTGCGCGCGGCGCTGCTTGAAGCGGTCGGCCGTGCGCTCGAGACGCAGGAAGGCTGATCCGTATGCAGGCGGCGGAAGGACAAAGATGGACGGAGCAGTCATTGTAAATAAGGAAAAAGATTTTACCTCGTTTGATGTCGTAGCGAAAGCCAGAGGCATTTTCGGAACGAGGAAGATCGGGCACACCGGTACACTGGATCCGCAGGCGGAAGGTGTGCTCGTGTTGTGTCTGGGGAAAGCCACGGCCGCCTGTGAGCTCCTGGCGGATCATGACAAGGAATATGAGGCGGTCATGCTTCTGGGGCGGACCACGGATACTGAGGACGTCTGGGGACAGACGCTGGAAGAACGGGAAGTCTGTGTGACCGAAGCGGAGGTGCGGGATGTCTGTGCGCGCTTTGTCGGCGAGATCCGGCAGGTACCTCCCGCGTTTTCTGCCTTGAAAGTGAACGGAAAGCGCAGCTATGACCTGGCTCGCGAGGGAAAGCCCGTGCAGCTGGAAGAGCGCAGGATCACAGTATATGAACTGACCGTATTGAACGTGGCGCTGCCGGAAGTGCGATTCCGGGTGCGGTGTTCGAAAGGGTCTTATATCCGGTCTCTCTGCCGGGATATCGGCATCGGGCTGGGATGCGGAGCCTGCATGAGCGGACTGCTTCGAACGCGTGTCGGCGCATTCGGGCTCGGAGAGAGCCGGACGTTGGGACAGCTTCAGGAGCTGAAAGAAGCCGGCCGGCTGGAAGAGGCGGTGATCGCTCCGGATGCGCTGTTTGCGGACCTGCCGCGCCGTACCGTCACTCCGGCATGCGAAAAACTGCTTTTGAACGGGAATAAACTGCCGGAAGAGGCGTTCGATACAGCGGACAATACCGGCCCTGTGGGGGATAGCTCCGACAGACTGACACGGATCTATTTGCCTGACGGCACATTTCGTGCCTTGTATCGATACGATGCCGAAGCGCACGTCTGGCGCGCGAAAAAGATGTTTTAAGGAACCACATCATGCAGATCTTAAGAGGAAAACACATTTCGGTCGGGGAAGACTGCGCGGTCATGCTCGGAAAGTTTGACGGCATGCACCGCGGACATCAGACGCTGCTGGAGGAGGTCCTTCGCCGGAAAGCGGAGGGACTCGCGGCATTGGTTTTTACGTTTTCCGTGTCTCCGAAAAGTCTGATCGACGGTGATGAGAGCCGCCGGCTGATGACGCAGGAGGAAAAAGAACGCTATTTCGAGCGTGCCGGGATCGATTATCTGGTGGAGTTCACGTTTGATGAGGCTTCGCGGCAGATGAGCGCCGAGGATTTCGTGCGCGATGTTCTGGTCCGTGACCTGCGTGCCCGCGCGGTCATCGTCGGAGAGGACTTCGGATTTGGCTATCGCCGTGCCGGAAACACGTCTCTTTTATCCGAAATGAGCGAGGTGTGCGGCTACGAACTCTGTGTGAAACGGAAGCTGAAGGATGAAGACGGTCTTGTGATCAGCAGTACCCGGATCCTGGAAGCCGTGGAACGAGGGGATATGGAGACTGCTGAGCGCCTGCTGGGCCGCCCGTTTTCTTATAGCGGTGTCGTCGAACACGGAAAGGGCATGGGGACCGCATTCGGTTATCCTACGGTCAATATCCCCATTCCTGCCGGAAAGGCCATCCCGCCGCGAGGCGTCTACGCGAGCTGCGTACGGGTCGGGGGGCGTATCTGGCTGGGCGCGACGGATCTCGGCGTGAAGCCCACCATCGAGGGTGAGCGTGAAGATGCCACGGAGACATTCATTCTGGACTTTGACGGGGACCTCTACGGATCCGAAGTGGAGATTCTGATGCGGAAATATCTCCGTGAAGAACGGCGATTCGAAAGTCTGGACGCGCTGACAGAGCAGATCGGAAAGGATGTGCAGTCTGTCCGTGAAATGGGTACTTTTTACGCATGATACCTGCAACTGACCGGCAGGGGTTGACAATATCCGTGAAAGGTCTATAATTCGATTTGTATTAAGAGAATCGAATAGAAAGCGCATATGAACTTATCGAAGAAACAGAACCTGAAAATGAAAAGATCTTTTAAGACCGTGTGTGCCCTGGCTTTGGCAGGCTGCATGGTCTTCGGCATGTCCGTGACCGCATTTGCGGAGCCCTCGGCAGAAGAGGAAAATCTGGCGGCGGTCGCGGGATCCTCGGTCACTGCGGATCCTGCTTCGGAACCGGAGACTGAGGCACCGGAGGCCGGCTTCCGCTCGACTTCGCTTGCGGGGATCTCAGCGGCATTGACGGATTATACCGGAAATGACCCGGAGGCGGATCTGGCGCTTCTTCGCGCGAATTCCGCGTACACGGACATCGTGGACTCGTACGGTAATCTGGGCATCATTTCTGTCAGCGGCTATGTGAATGTCCGTGAAGAGCCGAGTACCGACGGCGTGATCTGCGGAATGGGCTTTGACGGGAATGCAGTGGATATCCTGGGAGAAGAGGACGGCTGGTATCATATTTCCTCAGGTGAGGTGACCGGCTATGTGTCTTCAGACTATGTCATTACCGGTACCGAGGCGCAGATCCTGGCGCTTCAGATGCTGCATCCCCGTGCTTTCATGACCGAAGATGATGTCATGGTCCGCACGGGCCCCGGTACGGATTACGGTGCTGTCGGTTCGGTTCGCAGCGGCGAGGCGTATGAGATTACGGATCAGTCAGTAGAAGGCTGGACCGGGATCCGCTATGAAGCCGGTGTGGAAACTGCATATGTTTCCAGCGATTATGTGGAAACACGCGTGGGATTGGATTCAGTCGCGGAGTTCTCCGGCGTCAGCTCGAATATGACCAGAAACGCTGTTGTGGACTACGCGCTGCAGTTCCTTGGGAACCCTTATGTGTGGGGCGGCACCAGCCTGACGAACGGTGTGGACTGTTCCGGTTTTACAATGCAGGTGATGGCTCATTTCGGTATTCATCTGAGCCACAGCTCCGGAGCGCAGAGAAATGAAGGCATCCGGGTCCCCGTTGATGAGGCGCAGCCCGGCGATCTGATCTGCTACAGCGGCCATGTCGGCATTTATATCGGCGGCGGCCAGGTCGTGCACGCCGCGACCGAGGGCGTTGGCATTATCATTTCGAGTGTGTACATGATGAGTCCGATCTGTGCGGTCAATGTCTTGGGTGCGTGATCGTTTTATCGGAAGTATTTTAAAAAGAACATGCGAGGACTGCTGCAGAAAATGCAGCGGTCCTTTTTAATTATAGGCTTCAGCCAGTTGAGCACGGAGCGAAGCGAACGTGCGAAACAATAAAC
>CAYLPO010000095.1:0-6361 GCA_964385575.1 uncultured Lachnospiraceae bacterium
TGCGTTAGGACACTAGTAATCATACAATTCGGCGTTTCTTACCTCCAAATGGGGGTGGGTGCAAGGTGGGTTCAGATTATGTAAACCACCTGCGCCTATCTTTTTTGCCGAATACATCCAGTTGGACGTTGTGCTCCGGATCCAGTATTGATAAAATTACGTTGGTGTCGTGACTACAGTGAAATTGACTATCAGTCTAGGGTCATCTTAGAATTGCCGCCCAAATCACTTCTTGAGCCGCCTTGGCTTCCGGAATCGGGCAGATCGGATAGCAGTGGATCATGCGCTCTCCTACGATCAGATTGCAGTCCGTCCCCGCTTGCTGTAGCTTTTCTGCAAGCAGCATGCTGTCGGGGTACAACACTTCCCAGGTGCCCGTGGTCAACGTGACCCGGCCAAGATTGGACAGGTCGCCGTAAATCGGACTGACGCGCGGATTGGTCATATCTAGGCCATTGGCCCAGACCTCTCCCATCCTGCGTAGCCCATCGATCCCCAGCATAGGATCGAGTTCCACGTAATCTGCCATCTCGCTGTTTGACATGCTCACGTCGACCCAGGGAGAAATCAGGATCAGTTCTTCCGGGCAGGGGCCGCCTTCATCCCTCAGGACTTCGGCCAATCCAAGCGCTAGGCCACCGCCCGCAGAGTCACCCATGAAAACAATCTTGCCGCAGTCCTTGTTTTCCAGATAGTTCCGGTAATACGAAAGGCACTGTTCGTACGCCGTTTCACAGTCATAGACGGGCTCCTTCGGATAGACCATAAGCACGACCTCGCAGCCGGTCTCCTTCGCCGTCCGGGCCGCCATGGTCGTCTGCTGGGCGTTGGGCTGATTGATATAGGCACCGCCGTGGAAATAAAAGACCGTCTGCGCAGGGTGCTCCTGATCGTTATAGATAAACGCCTGCAGGGCGTCTAGCCGCTCCTCCCGGATGCTGATCCCAAACTTGGCCTTCTCAATCACTACCGGCTCCTTGTTGGCCTCCGCTTTCTCCGCGATATAGGCCTCACAGGAGTCCAGATACGTGAACTTATCGCTCCGGTGCTGAACGGTCAGAAACAGATCGGTAAACCCAGCCATGAATGAACGATGGTTGATAACACGGCAATAGAACCAAAACCCCGCCACAACCAGCAGAATGACGGCCAGTAATATGATTAATGCTTTCCGCAATGCTCGCACTACAATCACCCCATAATGGAATCACTATCGTTAGTCTTCTGATAGGAGTTTGATAGCCGCTTTATACTTTTCAACACGGTTCAGCGCCGCTTCATTTATTTCATCCAACCTAGTTAGGTCGCTGTTATGGCTTAAATCCGCAAGCTTGACGGTTTTTGCAATAGCGTTCCCTTTTATTTTAGCCACATAATCCATGTATGGCACATTCTTGTCGTGTGTCATCAATTCGAGTGCGCCAAGAACATCTTCATCAAAACCCAGGTTCCGCAAATCCTGAAGCGTATAAGAAGTGTCCTCTATCACGTCATGGAGAAGCGCAACGATTGTAGTCTTCTCATCAGTCATCTGCTCCGCGACATGAAATGGGTGAAAAACATACGGAAGGCCAGATTTGTCTGTCTGATTCTTGTGCGCTTCAAAGCACAGTTTGAGAGCTTTTTTCGTGTTGGGGGTATAAATCATACTTTCAGTACCTCTCGGAGATAACCTTCCAGGATAATGGAAGACGCTCTTACCAACTCAACATCACGATCAATTCTCAAGCTTTTCGAACCATGAAACAGGTTGCATCGGACGTGATAGATAGTAAGAATCAGGCTGGTCAACTGCTCCAGACCGGAATCGTGCACGAGTGACCAGTACCGGTCTTTTCCTTCCGAAGTGACCCGGCCATTTAGAATATCACGCACGGGTTGCTCCAAAAAGATTGCTATTGCCGGCGAAGAAAAGGCGTCAAATCTTGACAGCTTCTCATACTTGTTTTTGCAGAATTCCTTTATTGCTTCTGACTCGAGTGATCTACTGTTCCGGCGATATTCGCTGTACAACCAGTTGAAGGCGATCCAGTGCATCATGAACTTCACTATCGCATCGTCATTCTTCTCCAGGCCGTATCTATACCATTCGAGAGCGTAATTCTTTTCGCTCATCTTTACTATCCCCCAGGTCAAAGGAGTAATAACACAATTACTCCTTTTTGTTCCAAGGCCACCTGTTTACTACCTGCTCCGGATGCCCACCGCTCACGATGTAATCTTTCATAAAATCAACGAGGACATCTTTTGCCGTAACGCCGTTTTCCTCAGCTACTTTTCTAAACAGTGTTGCTATTTCTTCATCAACGAATAGATTGAAATCAACGACTTTATGTCCTTCAGACAATATCTGTTCCTCCTAATTTCAGTGCAAAACCAATTTAAAACTCAATTTTATAAATCAGGGTCGTATGGCTTTCGTTCAGCGATTCATTCATAAGGGAAACCCCTGCAGAGCCTCCACCCATTTTATCTACTGCACCTTGGATTTTCGCAGCATCGGATTCTGTAATTCCGGACGAAAAACTATATTTGATAGAGCACTCTTTTTTCTTTAAATCATTCTTTTTATCCATGCGCATATAAATCAGATTCTGAATATCCGCATTGTCCTTGAAATATACCATCTCCGGGACTTGGGGATCAGAGTGCCCGCCAAGGTCAAGTGCCTTTGCTACTTCAATAGACTCCTTTTTCATCTCTTTTTCATCGTGCTCGGCTTTTACATCGACGAGTTTCTTTTTTCCTTTCTTAACACCGAGTTCCGCTTTTTTCTTTGCCTTCTCCAATTCTACTGTATTCGTCTTGAACAGAATCTCAAAGTGCGTTGCTCCTAACGCATATGCCAACTGTTCAAGTTCATTTACTCTTGCAAGCTTAAGTTGCTGAAAATACTCCTGGATGTCAATATACAAATCTTTCTGGACGGGATCCACATAGTAGATGCTCCGCTCTGCATTGGGGAAAAACGATACTCCAAGATCTTTCATATGGTGAGGATAGACATTTAGCACCGTTATCCCATTTTCTTCAGAAAGGTGGCCAAGCGAATGCTCACATGCTTTGCTGTCAGCATGCTTTTTATCTTTATCGACTACATGGATGATTGCGGGCATAGCAAAGCTAGCACCCCGAGTTGAAGAAACATTCGCAGGGCTAAGAAGCATTTCTTTAAAGACCGGACGGAGTAATAGTTTGTCTTTCTCAAAGCGCGCATCGAACTGCCTTTTCCCGAAATCATCGGATTTTTCTTTTATATTCTCAACGATCTCGGTAACGGTATCCTTTGCTACTTTAACAATGCCGCCTGCCCATTTTTTTATGTCTTCTTTCTGGACGCGTTCTTCTGCGCTGGTGTGGACATCAATTTCCTTCCCCTCGCCGTCTGTGATTGTGACGTCTCCGCGCTTCCAGACGAATCTGTTCTTCGCCATAAGAGCATCCCTTCCTGTTGAGTGATGACACTGATATAATTATAGCATACGTATACGGTTTATTCCAGTCCCATCAGCGCAAAAGCCTGGGCGGGAATGCCCAGGCCTTGCCGTAGTTTATGCGATTTCCCACACAACCGTCACGGTATCTGATACATCGATATCGTCCGGCTCGATATCCATATCGTAGCTTGCAGCCATTGGTGCGGCCAGACACTTCTCGGCGAGTACGGCTCCGTTCATGGGCCGGTATTCAAAATCGATCTCACCCCAAGAGTAATCGATGCTTTGTATCTCCTTGAGCGTAACACCCGCCGCCTCAGACAGCACTTCGGCCTTTTCTTTCGCGTCGGTGACCGCTTTCCCGAGCAGCAGGTTTTTGGCGGCCTCCGGGTCTTTAACAGTGAAGCTGATCCGGAATTCCGGGCTGACGGCGCAGTTTGCAAGCGCGTATAGTACTCTGCCGAGCCGGTCGTTGTCCGACTCAAACTCCACCTTCATGACATGGTTGAACCGGTATCCGACAAACCGCTGCTTGTAATCATTGTTCTTGTCGCGATAGCTCTCATACTCCGTGTCCACACCGAAGCTAAGCGTCTTTAAATCAGTCCGCTCAAAGCCGAAGCCGGAAAGGACGTCCTTCAGCACTTCCGTGTCTTCGGAGGATCGGCGCAGCGTTTCGCCGTAGTCCTTGTAAAGGCCGTTCAGCGTCATAGTGATGCGGGTCATATCGGGTTTGACTTTGATCTGCCCTTTACCGGTTACTCGAATCGTTCTCATTGTGCGCTCCCTTCTTTACTCGCCTGTATAAGCAGATTTATGAGATCCTTTGTCAGCAGGAACGACTGGCCCCACGGGTTGATGACGATCCCTTCCTCCTGCATGTCTGCACACTGCTCCAGGAAGGCATCAATGAAATAAGAGATGACGGAGGCTTTTTGCCCTTTCTCATATTCCTCCGGGGAGGTAAAGACCGCCAGCCACATGGAGCCGTCGTTTGCCTGGATGTGGTGCAGATCAAAGGACGTCCCGTCCTCCTGCGCAACGGCAGGAATCAGGAAGTGGCCGTTGGCATGCATACGATACAGAATCGCGTTGACCACGGCCAGAAGATTGTCCTGGCTGCTCTCCCCATGGTACCGGGCAATCGCCTCCTCGATTATGCTGTTACCTGCGAGGAAGGAATCGGGAATTGTGTCGTGTCCGTGCTCCCGGGAGATATCAAAGCGCCCCAGAATGTCCAGCATATCCTTCGGCAGCCGGCTTCTGCACTCATCTTTCATCTGCTCAGGCACACCATAGAAAGCCTCCGCGATGCTGCCGGCGATACATGTCAGTGTATCGCAGTCGCCTCCGAGGGAAACCGCCGTGCGGATAACGTCCTCGAAGTCCGTTCCCTCAAGAAAAGCGGTAATCGCTTCCGGCACCGTCTTCTGGCAGCTCTCGTTGTGGTAATAAGTTGGCCGGATCTCATCACAGGTACGGGAAAGATCATACCCGAACTCCCGCGTGATATATTCCCTTATCTCGTCTTTGCTATGGCCAGTTCGTGCAAGGAAGATGGCGCTTGCAGTGGCTTCCGCGCCCTTGATGCCCTCGGGGTGGTTATGCGTCACCTCGGCTGTCAGCTGGGCCATGTGGCGCGTCTCCTCCAGAGTATCGAACAGCCAACCGGCGGAGGACACACGCATAGCCGAGCCATTGCCATAGCTGCCGTAGGGCTCAGGATCCTTTGCCTTTAGCCAGCGGCGGAAGCGACCTCCGTAACCGGCATCCGGATACTTTCTGCCCCATTTCCGCATGTTTTCAATAAGCCCAGCCCGGATGTCATCATCCTCTCGGAACTGATAGTCCAGCAGTGCCTCAGCTACGGCTATTGTCATGACGGAATCGTCCGTGAACTGAGAGTAGCCGCAGAATAAAGGGAAATCCTTTGTCTTGTTCCCCCTGTCAAATTCATAAGGCGCACCTATCATGTCGCCCAGTATTGCCCCGTACATATCTTTCCCTCCTTCTTAAAATCTGATTTCCCTTACGATCTCACCGCCGCCGTACTTCACGATGAACTCGGTAAACCCGCAGCGTTTTCCGCTTGCCTTCATCACGACCACCGATGCATCGGGGCCTCCGATAGAGTCTTCCGTCCTCGGGTTGTAGAACGAATAGGCGGTGGTGAACTCTGTGCAGCCGCTGATGTCCTTGAGCCACTCCGCTGCAATCTGCCGTGCTTCCTCAAGTGAAATCATAGTCGATGACTCCTCCCTTCGTCCGAGATCATTTGCCCTGCTTCCGGTAGTTCTCTGCAATCGGCGCACTCCAGTCTGCGGTGATCTCTTTGCGCTGCCGGACGCGGGAAACGGTCTCGCTGACAACTCGGTAGTTCAGCTCAGTGCCTTCACCGCACACCGAGTAGCGGACGGCACGATCCGGGCGGATACCGAAGCTTCGGGCTGCAGAAATGGCGTCCATATTAGCTCCGAGGAAGAGGAACTCCCATCCGTACTTTTCCTGCTCGTGTTTTACCATCCGCTGCACTTCATCGTAAGTGTAGGCGCGGCTGGCGTTCTCCATCCCATCCGTAGTGATAACAAAGATGGTTTTTGCCGGACGATCTTCTTCACGGGCATATTTGTGAACGTTAGCGATGTGGTGGACAGCACCACCGATTGCGTCCAGAAGGGCTGTGCATCCGCCTACCCGGTACTGCTGATCAGTCATCGGTTCGACTTTCTGAATGTCAACGCGGTCATAGATTACCTGGTTTCCATCCGAGAACAGGACGGCGGAAAGAAGCGCCTCGCCCTGCTCCTTCTTCTGCTTTTCCACCATGGCGTTGAAGCCGCCGATAGTGTCATCCTCAAGCCCCGCCATAGAGCCGCTGCGATCCAGGATGAATACGATTTCAGTCAGATTGTTGTTCATAGTAA
>CAYLPO010000096.1:0-6312 GCA_964385575.1 uncultured Lachnospiraceae bacterium
CATAGTTTCTCGGGCTACGATCTCGGGCGTCTCCCCGGCGGAGCGCAGACGCCGGGCCGCGGAGGCCCTGGAGAAGGTCGGGCTCGGGGATCAGATGCACAAACGCCCGAACCAGATGTCCGGCGGCCAGATGCAGCGCGTGGCCATTGCCCGTGCCATGGTGAATGACCCCGACATCCTGCTGGCGGACGAGCCCACGGGCGCGCTCGACACGAAGACCAGCGTGCAGATCATGGAGCTGCTCAAGGAGGTCGCGAGGGACCGCCTGGTGGTGATGGTCACACATAACCCGGAGCTGGCGGCGCAGTATGCGACCCGCATCGTGGATCTGCGCGACGGGGCCATCGTAGGCGACACGGATCCGTTTGAACCGGAGCCCGGCGAGGAGCCCGCGCACCGGAATCTGGGCCGCGCGGGCATGTCTTTTCTGACTGCGCTGAAGCTGTCCGGAAACAACCTTCGCACGAAGAAAGGCCGGACGCTTCTGACCGCGTTCGCCGGGTCGATCGGGATCATCGGCATTGCCCTGATCCTCTCGCTCTCAAACGGTGCCCGCGTTTACATCCGCGACGTCGAGCAGCAGACACTTTCGCTCTATCCGCTGACCATCGGGAGCACGGGGACGGATCTGGCTGCACTCCTGCAGGGCGGTTTCGGGCAGGAGGAAGAAGAAGAACCCGAGGGAGAGGTCACCGAAGAGCGGACCGTGGAGCGAATGCTCTCGCGCGTGAGTTTTAACGACCTGCGGTCGTTCCGCGAATATTTGGAGAGTGACGAATGCCCGGTTTATGAGTACGCGAACGCGGTGGAGTATACGTACAATGTCACGCCGCGAATCTATCGAATCACGGACCCGGAGGAGGAACCGGCGGCATCGCAGCCGGAGGAGGCGGAAGCTGCAGATGCGGCCGATGATGACGCGGAGACCCCGGAGGCGGCTGACGATGCTGCGGAAGCTGCGGATGCCCCCGCCGTCCGCTACCGCCAGGTCCACCCGGATGCGACGTCTTCCTCGATGAGCGCCTATGCGCGCTCCGCCCCCATGTTTGCGGCGTTTTCGGGCGGCCGCGACGTGTTCCACGCATTGCCCGAGAACAGTTCGCTCTACATGGACCAGTACGACGTGATGGCCGGGCGCTGGCCGGAGAACGAGTTCGAGCTGGTCCTGGTGCTCTCGGAAGACAGCACTGTGACCGACCTGACGCTGTACGCCGCCGGTCTGCGCGACGCGAATGAGCTCGACGAGATGATGGACGCCTACGCCCACGGCGATGAGGTCCGCACGGTCGAGGAGGGCGGCGCCTATGATTATGATGATTTTCTGGGACTGACCTTCAAGCTGGTCAATGTCTGCGACCTTTATGAATATGATCCCGAGTTCGGGGTCTATGTCGACCGCTCGGCGAACACGGAGCGCATGAACCGCCTGGTCGGGGACGGCGAGGATCTGACTATCGTCGGCGTCGTGCGCCCAGCTGAGGACGCGACGATTTCCATGCTGAGCACCGGGATCGCCTACCCTGCGCAGCTGGAGCGGTTCGTGATGGAGGAGTCGGCTGCGTCCGGCATCGTGCAGCGGCAGCTGGCGGATCCGGAGACGGACGTCTTTTCGGGCAACGCCTTCGACACTCCCGCGGACCGCACGCCTGATCTGGAAGAGTTGTTTTCCGTGGATACGGCTGCGCTGAGCCGCGCGTTTTCGTTCAATCCGGCCGCGCTGCAGCTGGACCCGGCCGCATTCGGGCTGGACTTTTCGTCGCTGCAGCTGGACCTGTCGGGGATGAACATCGATCCGTCGCAGTTTACCCCGGATCTCGGGGAACTGCTGTCGGGGCTGGAGATCGAGGTCTCTTCCGAGGCACTGCAGTCGCTGTTCTCGCAGGTCGCTTCCGGGTACCTGGCGCAGGCGGCTTCGGATCCCGCCACGGATTATGCCTCGCTGGGCGATGCCGCGACCGCGTATCTGCAGTCGGAAGAGGCAGCGGCCATCCTGCGCGACGCCATGCAGCAGATCATCAATGACGCGGCCGCGAGCGCTGCGGCAGATGCCGCAGCGGATGCGGCTTCCGGAGGAACGGACGGCGCGCCTTCCTTGCCCCCGGCACCAGCCGTGCCAGAGATCACCCCGGAACAGGCCCGGTCGATTCTGGCAGCGCTGGCGGCCGGCTATGAAAGCTATGCCTCTGCAAACGGCCTGCCCGAGCTGTCGCGCTTCCGCGAATCCTTCACGTCTTATCTGAACAGCGAGGAGGGCCGCGCACTCATCCTGTCCGGCATTCAGCAGGTGGTCGACACGGAGAGCCTCGAGGCGCAGATCTCCGCGGCGGTCGCGGAGATGATGGCGGGGATGTCCGCGCAGGTGCAGCAGGCGCTCGGCAGCCAGATGAACAGCGTGATCTCGCAGCTGGCCGGACAGCTCACATCGTCCATCTCCTCGCAGCTGATCCCGGCGCTCGCGGGAGCATTTTCGTTTGACCCGCAGGCGTTCGCGAACGCCATCCAGATCAATATGGACGGCGACAGCCTGCAGGAGATCATGCTCTCCATGATGTCCTCGGACAGCGCGACCTACGAGGGGAACCTCGAGCAACTCAACTATGCGAATCCCGACGAACCCTGGTCGATCCTGATCTATCCGAAGACGTTCGAACACAAAGCGCTGATCCTGCAGATGATCGAGGATTATAACCAGCGCATGCGCGATGCCGGCGAGGAGGCGAAGGTCATCACCTTCACGGACTATGTCGGAACCCTGATGACCTCGGTCACGGATATCGTGGACACGATCAGCTATATCCTGATCGCGTTTGTGGCGATCTCGCTGGTGGTCTCATCGATCATGATCGGGATCATCACTTACATTTCGGTACTCGAGCGTACGAAGGAGATCGGCATCCTGCGGGCCATGGGCGCCTCGAAGCGGAACATTTCCCGCGTGTTCAATGCCGAGACCATCATCATCGGCCTGCTGGCCGGCGTGATCGGCATCCTGCTGGCGCTGGTCCTTCTGATTCCGGTGAATGCATTGATCCACGCGCTCGCGGGGGCCAATGAGATCAGCGCGGTCATGCCGCCCTTAGGGGCGCTGGTCCTGATCGGGATCAGCGTGCTGCTGACGCTGATCGGCGGACTCATCCCGTCACGGAAAGCCTCGCGGATGGATCCGGTCGCGGCGCTCAGAAGCGAATAAGGCGGACCTCTGCGCAGGCGTTTCGGAATTCCCGGCTCGAAAAATGTCCCCCGCGGCCATGCGGATTGGGGTACAATATAAATGATACGCACTCCGGCATTGCCCGGGATGCGAAATCCATATCACAGACAGAAAGGCGGCGTACTTCATGTATGATAATTCTCTGATCATCAAACTGCTTTCCCCCGGAAAGATCGTCGATAACGGCCGGTTCACGGTGGAGATCAAGGACGTTCCGGACAAGACCGGCGAGGATATGATCGACCCGCGGTACTATGAATTCCAGATGAAGGCGTTCGGGGACCGCATGTCAAACCCCGGCGTGAAGCCCAGCCTGGAGCGGCAGCGCGCTTCGGCGGGCACGGTCACGCAGAACCTCTGCACCGCGCAGATCCGCACGCGCTATCATGAGGCGGAGACCGAGGGAGGCACCGTTCCGGTGTGGGAGTATTACCCCCGTTTCGGCGTGCCCGGTGCGCCGGCCCTGATCTATCTGCACGGCGGCGGATTTTATCTGGGTTCGTGCTTCGACACGGAGAATGTCGCGCGGTACGCGGCCGAGCAGATCGGCGGTCCGGTCTTTAACGTGGATTATTCGCTGGCGCCCGAGGCGCAGTTCCCCACGCAGCCGAAGCAGTGCTACGGCGTCCTGAAGTATGTTCACGAGCATGCGGAGGAGCTGGGGATCGACCCGGAGAAGATCTACATTGCCGGTGACTCGGCGGGGGCGAACCTTTCGCTGGTGACCGCGCTGATGGACCGCGACCAGGGTACGCATTATCTGGCGGGACAGATCCTGGTCTATCCCACGCTGGCCTTCACGCATGACGGCATGGAGGGCTACGCCTATGACCTGGAGCAGTTTACCATCGCGGAAGAGCACAAGTTCCTGCTGCCGATGATGGCGGTGCTGGGCGGCGACATGATGAACCAGGTCATGGCGGACTACTACGGCGGCGGCGCGGATCTGAAGGATCCGTACCTGTGCCCGGCGTTCGCGGACGTGGAAGGCCTGCCGGAAGTCATGCTGATCACTTCGGAGTACGACGGCCTCCGGTTGGAGGATGAGTACTTCTGCGCGAAGCTCGAGGCGGCGGGCGTTCCCTACCGCTATATCTGCTATCGCGGCATGGGCCACGGCTTCCTGGACCGCATCGGCACGTTTCCGCAGTCGGAGGCGGTGATCCGCGAGATGGGCGGATATATCAAGCTCGGTCGCCTGAGAAAGGGTCTGACCCCGGAACAGAAGGCCGAGGCTGCAGAGCGGAGAAAAGCCGCCGGAGAACAGGGTTTTGAGGTCGCGTCTTATTGACGAAAAGCCCGGTCGGGGATATTATCTTATTAACTATTAGACTGCATTTTACTATGCAGTTTGTTGGTTTTTGTGCACTTTCACCAGTGCAGGATGAAATTGTTCGGTACATTTTCCGTTTCATTTCAGTTTAGGAGAGGGGAACTATGACACAGCAATTCGAAAAAGTTTTGGCGGCGAACCGCGGTGAGATCGCCATCCGTATTTTCCGTGCGTGCTATGACCTGGGGATCAGCACCCTGGCCATGTACTCGAACGAGGATACGAACAGCCTGTTCCGTGTCAAGGCGGATGAGGCTTACCTGATCGGTGAGAACCAGTCGCCGCTGGGCGCCTATCTGGATATCCCGGGGATCATTGATCTGGCGAAGAAGCGCGGCGCTTCCGCCATCCATCCCGGTTACGGTTTCCTGTCGGAGAACGCGGATTTCGCGCGTGCCTGCGAGGAAGCCGGTATTAAGTTCATCGGTCCGCCTTCGTCCGTTCTGGCGCAGATGGGCGACAAGCTCGCTGCGAAGGCTACCGCGATCGCATGCGGCGTCCCGATCATCCCCGGCTCGACCGAGCCGCTGGAGAGCGCGGAGCAGGCCGTTCAGATCGCGAACGATTACGGCTACCCCATCATTCTGAAGGCTGCAGCAGGCGGCGGCGGACGCGGCATGAGACGCTGCGACAGCGACGAGGATGTTCGCCGTGAATTCGAGATGGTGAAGAACGAGGCCAGAAAGGCCTTCGGCAATGAGGACATCTTCATCGAGAAGTTCCTCGTGCAGCCGAAGCACATCGAAGTGCAGATCCTGGCGGATGAGCATGGCAATGTCATGCACCTGGGCGAGCGTGACTGCTCGCTGCAGCGCCGTTATCAGAAGGTCGTCGAGTACGCGCCGGCCTGGTCGGTGAACCCCGACACCATCGCTGCGATCCGCGCCGACGCGGTCAAGATCGCGAAGTATGTCAATTACGTGAATGCGGGTACCGTGGAGTTCCTCGTGGACAGCACCACCGGCAAGCACTATTTCATCGAGATGAACCCGCGTATCCAGGTGGAGCACACGGTCACCGAGCAGGTCACCGGCATTGACCTGGTGCGCGCGCAGATCCTCGTGGCCGAGGGTCATCCGCTGTCGCATCCGTCCATTGGACTTGCGTCGCAAGATGACCTGAAGATCAACGGCTATGCCATTCAGTGCCGTGTCACGACCGAAGATCCGCAGAACAACTTCGCGCCGGATAACGGCCGCATCACCTCGTACCGTTCGGGCGGCGGCTTCGGCGTCCGTCTCGACGGCGGAAACGCCTCCACCGGCACGGTCATTTCGCCTTACTATGACTCGCTGCTGGTCAAGGTCACGAGCTGGGACAACACCTTCGAGGGCGTGCGCCGCAGAGCCATCCGCGCGCTGTCCGAGACGCATGTCCGCGGCGTGAAGACGAACATCCCGTTCGTCACGAACATCCTGAACAGCGAGACCTTCGCGAAGGGCGCCTGCCACACGAAGTTCATCGATGACACGCCCGAGCTGTTCGATACCGTCGGTTCGAAGGACCGCGCCACCAGAGTGCTGCGCTACATTGCCCAGATCCAGGTGGATAATCCCAACGCCGAGCGCCATCAGTATGAGACGCCCCGCTTCCCGACCCCGAAGGGGAATAAGGAGCTGTGCGGCCTGAAGCAGCTGCTCGACGCCGAGGGACCGGATGCCGTGAAGAAGTGGGTCCTGGACCAGAAGAAGCTTCTGATCACCGACACCACGATGCGTGATGCGCATCAGTCGCTGCTGTCGACCCGCATGCGTACCCGCGACATGGT
>CAYLPO010000097.1:0-6245 GCA_964385575.1 uncultured Lachnospiraceae bacterium
GTCACGTTCTGTGATCTCCTGTATCACCGCACGAACGGCTGCAGAAAAATACGGTTACGATCGGGCGCGAAGAAGCGCTGTTTGCGCGGACGCTGCTCGCGGATCATGTGAACTGGATCTCCCGCGAGGCGCCGGTGCCCGGAGAAACTTTTCGTGTCGAGGCCTGCACGCGCTATCACCAGAAAGTGCGGCCGGCGGAGGCTTCATTGACCGAGGAGGGGTACCTGAAAGTGGTTTTCGATGAACCGCAGCGCGCCATGACGCCGGGGCAGGCAGTCGTGCTTTATAGCGGAGATGTGGTCGTCGGAGGAGGAACGATTCGAAGAGCAGAATGAATGCATGAGATAAAAATACCGATATGATGATGATCATGTTATAGGTATTCAGAATGGCGATTTTTTTGAAATGTATCTTTTAAAAAACAAAAGATTATGATATAGTAGTTTCAAATTTTAAATTTTTCGGAGGAGACTGTCACTGCGAGGGGCAGTTTCTGTTTTTATATCAGGGCGGCACCGGGCGCAGAAATGCCGCATCGGCCGCAGTAACCGTAATGAAGGAGCACGAAACATGATTCAGGAGACCATTCAGGCGATCAAGGACGCTGAGACGAAAGCCGCGCAGACCGTGGCGGATGCCGAGAATGCGGCCGCACAGATCGCTGCGGATGCGAAGCGTCAGGCTGCGCAGATCCGGAAGGATGCTGGAAAGAAAGCGAAAGAGATCGCGAAAGCCGGTCATGCGGATGACGTGAAAGCGGCGGATGCGGTCTCGGAACAGTTTGCGTCCGAAATCGGTCGTGAAACGGAAGCACAGGAAGTGCTCGCGGAAGCGAAGCGTGAGGAAGCAGTTCAGGCTGTAATGGAGATGATCTGATGTCTGTAGTCAGCATGAAAAGGATCCATATCTGCGCCATGCGCAGTGAGCGGAAAGCGATCCTCCAGCAACTTCAGCATATGGGGACCATGCAGGTGGAATGCTCAAAGATACAGGACGAGCATTTTTCCCGGCAGGAGACTGCATCCAGCATCCAGCAGTTTAAGAAAACGGTAGAGCGTCTGGAGCAGGCGAATACGGTCCTTGCGAAGTTTGCCCCGGAGAAGTCCTCGCTTCTGTCATCGCTGGCCGGGAAAAAGCCGCTTACCCGGGCGGAGTTTGATCATGTCGTGGATCACCGCACGGAGATTCTCGCGGATGTCACGAAACTCCTGGATCTGAAGAAACACTATGATGCCGATATCGCGGAGATCGGGGATCTGAAAGGACGGATCGAGGCGCTGGGCCCCTGGATGGATCTGGATATCCCGCCGGGATATACCGGGAGTGAGCATGTGAGGGCGTTCATCGGCAGCTTTGGGTTCCAGACGGACGAGTCCCGTCTGGCGGAAATGCTGGAGACCCCCGCGGTCGATCTGACCGTGGTCTCTTCGGAAAAGAATTATACGGCAGTCGTGGTTCTCTGCCATAAGAATGACGAGGAGGAGACCGAGCGGGCGCTGCGCGCGAACGGTTTTACCGAACTGCAGTCGCAGATGCGGACCACCCCGGCGCAGGCGGTGGAGAGCATGCAGGCGCGCATCGGCGAGCTGGAAGCGGAGACGGAAGATCTCAGCGGAAAGATCGCTGCGTTTGCGGGCGCGCGTCAGAATATTCGGGTCTTGTCGGACTATTTCCGGGTCCGGTCCCAGAAGTATGAGACCATCGGGGTATTGCCTCAGACAGAAAATGTCTTTCTGCTCAGCGGCTATATTCCCGCGGATCAGGCGCAGCGGGTCGCCGATTACCTGGAGGGGCGCTTCATTGCCGACGTGGAGATCGAGGATCTCGCGGAAGACGAAGACGCGCCGGTCCTGCTGCGGAATAACCGGCTGGCCGATTCGGTCGAGGGCGTCCTGTCTTCGTACGGTCTGCCGGCGAAAGGGGATATCGACCCGACCGCCATCATGTACTGGTTCTATGTCGCGTTTTTCGGGCTGATGCTCTCGGATGCGGCTTACGGTCTGATCATGACGGTCGCCTGTGCTGCGGTGCTGATCGCATTCCCCCGCATGGCGAAGGGACTGCGCAAGTCCATGAAGATGTTCCTGGCCTGCGGAATCTCGACCACGATCTGGGGTTTCCTGTTCGGCGGTTTCTTCGGAGATTTTATCAGCGTGGTGTCGAGGACGTTCTTCGGTCATGAGGTCACGCTTCGGGCACTATGGTTCGTTCCGTTAAACGACCCCATGCGCATGCTGATCTATTCGCTTCTGTTCGGAATTATTCACATGTATGTGGGTCTGGGCATTAAGGGTTATATGTGCCTGCGGGACCGCCGGATCAAAGACTTTGTCGGGGATGTGCTGTCGTGGTTCCTGTTCGTCTCCGGACTGCTGCTGCTTTTGATCTCGAGCAGCTTCTTCTACGGGATCGCCGGCATGCAGCTGCATCTGCCGGGCGCGGGCGTGAAAGTCTGCCTGGGGATCGCTGTCGCGGGAGCCGTGATTTTGCTGCTGATGGGCGGCAGACAGGCGAAAAATCCGGTGCTGCGCATTCTGCTCGGTGCCTATGAGATCTACGGCGTGACGGGCTGGCTCTCGGATATCCTTTCGTATTCGAGACTGCTGGCGCTGGGTCTGGCGACGGGCGTCATCGCACAGGTCGTAAACCAGATCGGAACCATGTTCGGAAACGGTGTTTTGGGAGTGATCCTGTTTATCATCGTTTTCATCTTCGGACACACATTGAACTTCGCGATCAATGCGCTGGGCGCGTACGTGCACACGAACCGTCTCCAGTACGTGGAGTTTTTCGGAAAGTTTTACGAGAGCGGCGGAAATCCGTTCGAGCCGTTCTTCTCGGATACGAAATATGTCGATGTCGAATATAAGGAGGAGTAGGACATGTATTTTGGTGATTTCCTGAACAACATCGGAGTGGCGTACGCACTTTTGGGTGCCGCGCTGGCCGCGGGATTTGCGGGAGCCGGTTCCGCGCTGGGCGTCGGTATCGCAGGTCAGGCCGCTGCGGGCGTGGTCTCGCAGGACCCGAGCAAATTCGCACGCGCGCTGGTGCTGCAGCTGCTTCCGGGTACGCAGGGTATTTACGGGCTGCTGGTGGCATTCATTACGCTGTCGAAGATCGGTGTTTTGAGCGGTGAGATCATGAACATTGACTCGCGCGCTGGCCTGATGATCCTGGCAGCCTGCCTGCCGATCGCGATCGCCGGTTTCTTCTCGGGCAAGAGCCAGGGACAGGCTTCCGCCGCATCCATCGGGATTATCGCGAAGCGTCCCGAGGAGTTCGCAAAGTCCATGATCTTCCCCGCGATGGTCGAGACCTACGCCATTCTGGCACTGCTGGTCTCCATTCTGGGTGTGTCGCTGATCCCTGTCTGACCCCGGACGGTCATCTGAGGATGGGCTGAAAAAGGAGGAGACAAGATGTCTGATCTTCACGGATTAGCCAGAATTCTGGAACAGATCGAGAAAGATGCGGCGGAGAAAGCCGCTGCGATCGAGGCTGCCGCACGCGCGGAGGCGGATCAGGTCATCGCGGACGCGCAGGCGGAAGCAGATGCAGTGATCGAAAAAGCCGAGGAAAAAGCCGCTCTGGAATCCGAAAATTACGCCGGGCAGCGCCGCAGCGGTGATGAGCAGCAGCGAAAGCTGGCTCTTCTGAAAGTACGCAACGACATGGTCAATGACGTACTGGCCGCCGCGAAAGAAGGCCTGCTGGCGCAGAATGATGAGGCCTATTTCGGTATGCTCCTGAGACTTCTGGCCGAGCGGCTCGCCGCGGGTGAAGCCGTTTTGCATTTGAATGCGCGGGATCTGTCCCGGCTGCCTGCGGGATTTACAGAGCAGGCTGCTCAGGCCGCCTCGGCGGCGGGCGGTACCGTGACGGTTTCACAGGAGCCGGCAAACATCGACGGCGGGTTCCTGCTGACCTACGGTGATATCGAAGAAAACTGCTCACTGGAAGCCATCTTTGCGGCTCGCAGAGAGGAATTCCGCGACCGGGCACACGCGATCCTGTTCGCTTAAGACAGCGGACCGGCGGTATAGGAGAACACTATGGGTGATACCAGAGAAACTTCATATGCTTTCGCGGTTGCCCGCATTCGTGCTTTGGAGAGCACGCTTCTGGACCGGGAGTTTCTGGATCAGCTGATGGCTGCACCGGATGCGGACGGCTGTATGATGATGCTGTACGACCGCGGATGGGGCGACGGCAGAACGGATCTGTCGGCGGAAGAACTTCTGGCGTATGAGAAGGAGAAGACTTCCGAGGAGGTCGAGGATCTGCTGGATGATCTGAGTGCGCTGGAAGTGCTGACCTATCCGGATCTGTATCATAACCTGAAAGCGGCGGTCAAGGACGCGCTGACGGTGGATTCGTTTGAGAGCGCCTACATTGCCGGGACCGATCCCTCGGGACCCGAAATGCGTGAGAAGATTCTGGCACAGGATTACCAGGCATTGCCCGGTGAGCTCGGTGCAGTCGCGAAAGAGGCATACGAGACGCTGCTGCACACCCGCGACGGCCAGCTCTGCGATATTCTGGTGGATCGCGCGGCTCTGCAGGCGATCTATGATGCGGCCGCATCTTCCGAAGAACCGGTCATCCGGGAATACGGGATCGCGCTGGTGGATATTGCGGACATCCGGATCGCGGTACGAGCCTGCCGCACGGGAAAGAGCGTGGAATTTTTCCGCCAGGCCATGGTGCAGACCGAAAGCATCGATCCGGAGGAAGCCGCACGGGCTTCGGCCGGCGGGGAAGAAGCGCTGTTCGAATATCTTCGACATACGCCCTATGCGGATGCGGCAGAGGCACTGGAGGAATCCTCCACGGCGTTTGAGCGCTGGTGCGATGACCGGATCATCGAATCCATCCGTCCGCAGCTGTATCAGTCCTTTACCATGGGACCGGTGATCGCCTGGTCGATCGCGCGGGACATGGAGATGAAGACGGTGCGCATCATTCTCACCGGAAAGCAGAATGATTTTCCGGATGAGGCCATCCGTGAAAGGATACGGGAGACTTATGTATAAGATCGCAGTTGTGGGAGACTATGACAGCATTTACGGTTTCGCGGCGCTGGGCCTGGATACCTATGCGGTGAAGACCCCGGAGGAGGCTCGTGCGGTCGTGAATACGCTGGCGGTCTCGGAGTGCGGTGTCATCTACATGACCGAGAGCCTGGCCGCGATGCTGGAAGACGTCATCGAAACATACAGATATAAACCGACACCGGCCATCATCCTGATCCCGGGCGTACACGCCAACACCGGAGCGGGCGTTGCGGGTGTACGTAAGACCGTGGAGAAGGCGGTCGGTTCGGATATTCTTTTCGGAGATAAATAACGGGTGTTATTAAGACAAGAAAGGTAGTTTCTTCATGAGTAAGGGAACGATCAAAAAGATCTCAGGACCGCTGGTGATCGCGGAGGGTATGCGGGATGCGAACATGTCGGACATGGTGCGTGTCAGCGAGAAGAGACTGATCGGCGAGATCATTGAGATCCACGGCGATCAGGCATCCATCCAGGTCTATGAGGAGACGGCGGGTCTGCGTCCGGGTGAGCCGGTCGAGTCGCTCGGCCATCCGATGTCGGTAGAGCTGGGCCCGGGCCTGATCACCAGCATCTATGACGGAATTCAGCGTCCTTTGGACGATATTCTGAAGGTCACGGGAAGCAATAACCTGCAGCGCGGCGTTGAAGTTGCTTCGCTGAAACGGGATCTGCTCTGGGAGTTTGTGCCGACCGCGCAGGTCGGAGACGAGCTCATCGGAGGCGACATCCTCGGTACGGTCCAGGAGACTGCGGTCGTACAGCAGAAGATCATGGTTCCGCCGAACATGCAGGGTACTGTGAAAGAGATCAAGGCAGGCACCTTCCACGTGGATGATGTGGTAGCGGTGCTGGAGACCCCGCGCGGCGACGAAGAGCTGACGCTCATGCAGCGCTGGCCGGTTCGTGTGGGACGGCCTTATACGAAGAAACTTTCACCGAACATGCCGTTGGTCACGGGCCAGCGTGTTCTGGATATGTTCTTCCCCATCGCAAAGGGCGGCGTCGCGGCCATCCCGGGTCCTTTCGGCAGCGGCAAGACCGTCACGCAGCATCAGCTCGCGAAGTGGGCGGATGCGGACATCGTGGTCTATATCGGCTGCGGCGAGCGCGGAAATGAGATGACGGATGTTCTGAACGAAATCCCCGAGCTGAAGGATCCGCGCACCGGCGAGTCGCTGATGCAGA
>CAYLPO010000098.1:0-6243 GCA_964385575.1 uncultured Lachnospiraceae bacterium
GGTCTACACCGTGCCGGTCGGCATGAAGAAAGGCCGCCCGGGGACGCTGATCCGCGTCATGTGCACGGCGGACCTGCGGGAGAAGATGGTCGGCCTGATCTTCCGGCACACGACGACCATCGGCATCCGGGAGACCGAGACCAGAAGGTATGTGCTTGACCGCCGGATCGAAACTGTGGAGACGGAGTTCGGGCCGGTGCGCAGGAAAGTTTCGGAAGGCTATGGAACGCGGCGCGCGAAGTGGGAGTATGAAGACCTGGCGCGCATCGCCGCGGAGCAGGGACTGAGCCTGGATGAGGTACGCACACGGATCAATGCATGAAGCAAGGTGTAAAACCTCAGGAAATCAGCAGGAGCAAATATGATGGAACTGCAGACGAAAAGACAGAAACTGACGGACATCCTGAAGGCCACGGGCGGCTGCGCCGTGGCCTTTTCGTCCGGTGTGGATTCGACCTTTCTGCTGGCTGCCGCGAAGGAAGCGCTGGGTGACCGCGTGCTGGCGGTGACCGTGAAAGCGGCCTGGGTCCCAGAACGCGAGCTGGATGAGGCGGTGCGCTTCTGCGCGGAGCGGGGGATCGAACATGTGATCCTGACCGCGGACGCGGACGAGATCGAGGGCTTCCGGGAGAACCCGCCGGACCGATGCTATCTGTGCAAGACGGCATTGTTCACACGGATCAGGGAGACCGCGGCAGAGCACAGCTATGCGGTCGTGGCGGAAGGCTCGAACACGGACGATGACGGTGACTACCGGCCCGGGATGCGGGCCATCCGGGAGCTCGGCATTGCCAGTCCGCTGAAGGAGGCAGGTCTTTCGAAGGCGGAGATCCGGGAACTGTCGCGTGAGATGGCCTTGCCCACCTGGAAGAAACCGTCGGCAGCCTGCCTGGCCTCGCGGGTGCCCTATGGGGAGCGGGTCACGGATGAGAAGCTGCGGATGGTCGAGGAGGCGGAAGACTTTCTGACGGAGATCGGTTTCGAACAGGTGCGCGTGCGCGTGCACGAAGGCGGTGTGGCGCGGATCGAGGTCGCGCCGGACCGTCGGAAGGATCTGATGGAGCCGGAGCGGGCAGCGCAGATCCATGCCCGGCTGCGGGAGATCGGGTTCTCGTTTGTCGCGGCAGATCTCATGGGTTACCGGACCGGGAGCCTGAATGAGGGGCTCGCTCCGGAGATGGATCCGAACAGCTGAGTGCGGTCGACGAAAAAACCGGCGAGACAATAGAAAATGTATTTTGTAAAAGGTTGTCAAATCCAGACAACCTTTTTTCAATGACACGGTATTGCGTATATCTGAACATTTCGGTATTTTTATTCCATAATATTTAATTATATAAATAATATTTTATTCGGAAAGAGTGCCTCCGACCGCGGAATGCCCGCGGCTGGCGGAGGTGAAAAGGGAAACCGGTGTAAGTCCGGTACGGTCCCGCCACTGTGAGAGCGAGTCCGCTGCCATAGATGTCACTGCGAAAGCGGGAAGGCGGCAGAGGATGATGACCTTGAGTCAGGAGACCTGCTCTTTCCGCGGTGCAGCTGATCTTACGGTGTATAAGAGGGGCTTGTTTTCATGTTGAAATATATCATCATCAGGATTCTCCATACGATTCCTGTTCTGATCGGAGTGACGTTTCTGACGTTCCTCCTTCTTTCGTTTGCCCCGTCCGATCCTGTCACCATGAAGTATATCAGTATGGGCGTTTCCGGAGACGCGGAGGTCATGGAGGCCGAACGCGAGGAGCTGGGTTTGAACGATCCCGTCCTGGTCCGTTACGGCCGCTGGGTCAAGAACGCTCTGCGGGGCGATTTCGGCGAGTCGGTTCATTTTAATCATTCGGTCCGGCAGGAGATGCTGAAGCGCCTCCCGAAGACCATCAAGCTCGCAGTCTGCGCCTTGATCATTACGGTGGCGGTCTCGATTCCGCTGGGCATTCTTTCCGCGGTTTATAAGAACCGTTTCGCGGACTACTTCATACGATTTATCTCTTTTATCGGTGTCTCCATGCCCAGTTTCTGGCTGGGTATGCTCCTGATCCTGATTTTTGCCATCAAGCTGCGGATTCTGCCGTCTATCAGCGGCAATGACGCGATCGGTCTGATTTTGCCTTCCATTACATTGTCCGTCTGGATGACTGCGACCTACATCCGCAGACTTCGGGCGAACATCCTCGAAGAAATCAATAAAGACTATGTAACAGGCCTTCTCTCCAAGGGTATCCCGCAGTGGAAGGTGAACCTGAAGCATGTTCTCCCGAACGCGCTTTTATCCATCATCACGATGTTCGGCATGTCGATCGGCAGCGTGCTCGGCGGCGCGACCATCGTGGAGACCGTCTTCAGTTATAACGGTGTCGGCAAGATGGCAGCCGAGGCTGTCACGGCCCGTGATTATAACCTCATGCAGGCCTACGTCGTCTGGATGGCAGTGATCTTTGTAGCGGTGAACCTGATCGTGGATATTCTGTACCGGTTCCTGGATCCCAGGATCCGTCTGGGAGGTGAGTGATCATGTATTACGTGAAGCTGGCTCTCCGAGATAAAAGGTTCATGGTCATGCTTGTCATTACCGTCATTTTCGTGCTGATGACGATCTTTGCAGGAAAGATCGCGCCGCATGACCCGCTGGCTCAGAATTATGACGCGCTGCTGCAGGCTCCCAGCCGCATGTATCCGTTCGGCACGGATCAGGTAGGACGCTGCCTGCTCTCCCGTATCCTCTACGGCGGGAAAACATCGCTCGTGATCGCCATCGCGGTGACGCTGCTCATGGCTGTGATCGGTGTGATCGTGGGCATGATCTCCGGTTACTTCGGAGGTATCGTAGACACGATCCTGATGCGTTTTACGGACATGCTGCTGGCGTTTCCGCATATCGTATTCGTCATTGCCATCGTGAGCGTGCTTGGAACCGGCACCCGAAACCTGATCATTGCCATGACGGTGATCAGCTGGACCATGTACGCCCGGGTCACCCGATCTATGGTCATCACGATCAAAAACGAGGACTATGTGGAACAGGCCAGGCTCTCCGGTGCGAGCAAGCCGGCAATCATGTTCCGCTATATTGTTCCGAATGTCATTCCGTATCTGATCGTTCTGATTACACAGGACATCGGAAGTAATCTTCTGACACTGGCGAGCCTGTCTCTTCTGGGATTAGGCTCTCAGCCTCCGACACCGGAGTGGGGCTACATGCTGAGCGAAGGAAAGCGATACATGCAGACCGCTCCCTGGATGCTGCTGTTCCCGGGTATGGTGATCCTCATCTGTGTGATCATCTTCAATCTGCTCGGTGACAGCCTCCGGGATATTCTGGATCCCAGAGGCGTAACAAAACGGGAGGGCACGTCCTTTATGGCGCGCTTCTTCAAAAAAGAAAGAGAGGAAAAAGAGGAACATGAGAAAGAAATGGCTTAGTTTGCTGCTGGCCGGAGCGATGGTCATGACCGGACTTCTGGCAGGCTGCGGAAGCAATAACGGCGGAAGCGGTACGGGCGGCACGGATGAGACTGCTGGAGCGGGAGCTGAGGACTCCGCGGACGCGGCCGACACCTCGGATTCGCATCTCGACTTCGGCATCTACTGGTTCGGCGACGATCTGGATCCGGGCAATGGCTGGAACGGCTGGACCCTGACCAGAGCGGCGGTCGGCGAGACTCTGATCACCGTGAATGAAAATCTGGAGTTCGTGGGCCAGATCGCGGATGAGTGGGAGGCTGTGGATGAGACCACCTGGCGTTTCCACATTCGTGACGGCGTGACCTTCCAGAACGGAAATCCCTGTGACGCGGAAGCCGTCGTCGGTTCCATTGAGCGTTCGCTCGAGGTCAATGAGCGCGGCCAGACGAACCTGAAACTCGCGAGCGTGGAAGCGGACGGCGAGTATGTGGTCTTCACGACGGAAGAGCCTTACGGTGCGTTCCTGGCGAACCTGACCGAACCGCTGTTTGTCATCGTGGATACTTCCGTGGATACCAGCGATTACGGCAACCACCCGATCTGCACCGGCGCGTATATGGTCACCGACTTTGAGCCGGATGTGTCCTTCGACGCGGTCGCGTACGACGGCTACTGGGGAGGTACCCCGGGCTTTGAGAGCATCACCTGCTACAACATCCCGGATGACAACTCCAGAGCCGAAGCACTGCAGTCCACCGAGCTGGATATGATGCAGCGTGTCTCCGCTACAGACCTGACTCTGTTCCAGGACAACCCTGATTACGAGGTTCAGATGGCGACCGGTACCCGTGTGCAGTTCCTGTTCATGAACGTGCAGTCCGGCCCGTTTACGGATGAGCATATCCGCAACGCCTTTAACGAAGCCATCAATTATGACGCGATCGCGGCTGCTGTCGGCGGCGGTGTGACCGGCGTGGGCAGCCCGTTCCCGCCGAGCGCAAGTTTCTATAATGATCTGAACCGCTGGAGCTACGATCCCGATGCCTGCGCGGCCGATCTGGCAGATGCGGGTTACACGGACAGTGACGGAGACGGTTTCGTGGACAAGAACGGTGAGAACCTGGTCGTTCACATTCTGATGAACAGCAGCGACGACACCACTCTGGCCGAACTTGTGACGGCACAGGCAGAGGCCTGCGGCATCGACGTGGAGCTGACCATGAGCGAGAATGTGTCCGACACCCGCAATGAAGGCGATTTCGAGCTGGTGTTCGCGAACTGGCAGACCCTGTCCACCGGCGATCCGCAGTGGTTCCTGGATCAGGTCTTCAAGACCGGCGCGACCGACAACTACAGCGGCTACAGCAATGCCGAGCTTGACGCGCTGATCGATCAGCTCTCCGTGACCTTCGATGTCAATGAGAGAATGGATATCGCGAAGCAGGCCAGCCAGATCATCATTGATGAGGCGTTCGGATGCTTCCTGGTGGATGTGACGAACATCAACGTCTGCCACAGCTATGTCGAGAACATGTCCACGTTCCCGATCGACTATTATTTCCTGACTCCGCAGACCACGTTTGCGCAGTAAGAAATACATGGCCGCATGATGCGGACATGTGACGAATGGCACAGGCCCGTTCAAGCGGGCCGCTTCCGGGGCCGACCTTTCCTCCTTTCCCCTTGCCGGCCGGCCCCGGCCCCTTTCCGATGAGGAGAGTTCATGAGCCTTCTGGAAGTAAAAGATCTGACTATCAGTTACGGCGGCAGCGCGCCTGCGGCGAAAAACGTGAGCTTTTCGCTGGAGACGGGTAAGATTCTGTCCATCGTCGGCGAAAGCGGAAGCGGAAAGTCCACGGTTATCCGCGGTATTCTGGGACTGCTGTCCGGAAACGGCCGAATCACGGGAGGCGAGATCACCTTCGACGGAAAAGATCTGCGGAAACTGCCGAAGCGGCAGATGCAGAAGCTGCGCGGAGAAGGCATTGCCATGATCTTTCAGGACGCGGGGCTGGCTATGGATCCCATCAAGACTGTTGGGAAGCAGTTCGTGGAATACATTCAGACCCATAAAGATCTGCCTGCCTCGGCCTCCAGGGATCTGGCGAAAGAATGGCTCCAGCGGATGAATTTGAACGATCCGCAGCGCGTGATGGAATCTTATCCGTTTGAACTGTCGGGCGGAATGAAACAGCGAGCGGCGATCGCAATGGCGATGGCCATGAACCCGAAGCTTCTTCTGGCGGACGAACCGACCAGCGCACTGGACGTGACAGTACAGGCACAGGTCGTCTATGAGCTTCAGAAGCTGACGGAACAATACGGCACCGCTATTATCATGGTCACGCACAATATGGGTGTGGCGTCCTATCTGTCAGATCATATCCTGGTTATGAAGACCGGCGAGGCAGTCGAGTATGGGACGCGGGAGCGGGTGATCTTTCAGCCCCGGAGCGATTACACGAAAATGCTTCTCGCGGCGGTTCCGAAACTGGAGCGGAGCGAAGACGAGCTGCGCGGCGAGACTGTCGGAGAGGAAGAACTTCTGTCCGCACAGAATGTGGTAAAAGAGTTTGCGGCGCACCATAAAAAGGAAAAGGGAGTTCTGGCGGTCAACGGCGTGAACCTGAATCTCTATAAAGGCGAGTGTCTGGGAATTGTCGGTGAGAGCGGCTGCGGAAAGAGCACGATGGCGCGCATGATCATCGGCAGCTATCCGCCCACTTCGGGGGAGATCACACTGGGCGGCAGACGGTTCACCGATCTGCGTGCCAAGGAGCAGAGGGATTTCCGACGGCATGTGCAGATGGTGTTCCAGAATCCGATCTCGTCCTTTAGCCC
>CAYLPO010000099.1:0-6238 GCA_964385575.1 uncultured Lachnospiraceae bacterium
ATGTCCGTTTTTGTATGTGCTTTCCGGACGTTTATGAAGTCGGAATGTCACATCTCGGGATCCAGATTCTCTATGATCATTTTAATCACATGCCCGGTGTCCGCTGCGAGCGTGTTTATTCACCGTGGCCGGATCTGGACAAGATCATGCGTGAACGGAAGATCCCGCTGTTTGCTCTCGAATCGCAGGATCCGGTGAAAGAGTTCGATTTTCTGGGAATCACACTTCAGTTCGAGATGTGCTACACGAACGTACTGCAGATCCTGGATCTGTCAGGAATTGCCCTGGAAGCCAAAGACCGTACCGAGGAAGATCCCATCGTGATCGGAGGGGGACCGTGTACTTATAATCCGGAACCGATCTCAGACTTTTTTGATCTGTTCTATATCGGCGAGGGAGAGACGGTCTACGGTGCATTGATCGGGCTCTACCGTCAATGCCGCTCTGCCGGGGCTTCGCGCGAGGAATTTCTTCACGAGGCCGGTAAGATTCCCGGCATCTATGCGCCCGGTTTTTATGTGCCTTCCTACCGCGAAGACGGAACATTCCGGGAACTGGTTCCGCTGCATAAGGATCTTCCCCGGACGATCCGAAAAGAGCTCTTACGCGATCTGTCTGCGGTCGGTTACATCGAACATCCCATCATCCCGTTCATTCAGACTATCCAGGACCGGGTGACGCTGGAGATCATGCGCGGCTGCATACGCGGATGCCGCTTCTGTCAGGCCGGACAGGTCTATAAGCCGGTCCGAACACGCGATGTGGAGTACCTGAAACGTGCGGCGGACAAGCTTTTGAAAAATACCGGCTATGATGAGATCACGCTGAGTTCTTTGAGTTCCAGCGATTATCCGGATCTTCCGGAACTGGTAAACTACCTGATCGATGAATATAAAGAGAAGGGCGTAAACATTTCCCTGCCTTCTCTTCGGATCGATGCGTTTTCTCTGGATGTCATGAGTAAAGTCCAGGACATCAAAAAGAGCAGCCTGACCTTCGCTCCTGAGGCCGGCACGCAGCGTATGAGGAATGTGATCAACAAAGGTCTGACCGAAGATGACATCTTCACCGGTGCTGCAGCGGCCTTTACGGGCGGATGGAATAAGGTCAAACTTTACTTTATGCTGGGGCTGCCGGGCGAGACAGAGGAGGATATGCGCGGGATCGCGGAACTGGCAGACGCGGTCGCGGATCTGTATTTCGAGACGGTCCCGAAGGAACAGCGGCAGGGCAAGCCGCAGATCACTGCCAGTTCCTCGTTTTTTATCCCGAAGCCGTTTACGGCGCTTCAGTGGGCGCCGATGTTCCCGAAGGAAGAGTACCTGCGGCGCGCCTACATTGTGAAAGACGCCGTAAGAAGCGCTCATCACGCCAAATGCATCCGCTACATGTATCATGAGGCGGACGTCGCGATCATCGAAGGCGTTCTGGCGCGCGGCGACCGGAAACTATCCAGGGTGATCAGGAAAGTCTATGAGGACGGCGGGATCTATGATGCCTGGCGGGAGTATTACGATGACGACCGCTGGATGCGCGCTTTTGATGCCTGCGGCATTGATCCGGGGTTTTATATTTATCGCGAACGTCCGCTTGACGAGGCGTTTCCCTGGGATCATATCGATACCGGAGTCACGAAAGAGTATCTGATCCGTGAATGGAAACAGGCTCAGGATGCGGTCGTTACGGCGAACTGCAGGAAAGCCTGTTCCGGGGTGCGGTGCAGCTGGTTTTTCCTGCGGGATCTGTCCGGGAGCACAAGTATGAAAGTCAGAGTCAAATTCACAAAGACCGGTCCGGTCAAGTTTATAGGCCATCTGGACGTCATGCGCTATTTTCAGAAAGCGCTGCGTCGGGCAGACTTTTCCATGAAGCTGACGGAAGGTTTCAGTCCTCATCCGGTCATGAGCTTTGCGGCTCCGCTGGCGCTGGGCGATACCTCAGAGTGTGAGTATATGGACGTGGAACTGCTTTCGGTCACGCATTCGGAAGAAATGCGCGAAGCATTGAACGCTGTCATGGCCGATGGAATTGAGGTTCTGAGTGTTCGCATGCTTCCGGAGGGCGCTAAGAACGCCATGTCTTCGACAGCTGTGATCGACAGTATCGTCCGCTTCCGCAAAGGGATGAGCCCCGAAGAGAGACATCTGTCCGGCTGGCCGGATACGGAGGCTTTTTTTCAGGGAATAGCGGATTTCCTGCTGGCAGAGGAAGTGGTGATCACAAAGACCGGAAAAGCAAAGCGGGGAAAGACGCCGGAACCGGTGCGAAAAGATGTGAAACCGGCCATACGTTCCTGGATTGCGGAAGAAGATTCGCTGTTTCTGAGTACAGATGTCCGTGAGTTTTACGTGAACCCCAAGCAGATCGTTCAGGCTTATGCGGCGTCTCTGGGGTTGACGCTTGATCCGCTTTGTCTGACTTCGCACCGCGTAGAGCTGTATCAGGTCGGAGAAGACGGCGTTTTGACATCATTGGAAGATGTGGGAAGTGAATTCTGATCATGAACCGATATCTCATTGCGGATTTTGACGGATGCCTGCTCTGCGGACTCAGGGACGAAAAAAGACAGCTGACGTTCGATCTGTATAGGAAAGACGAGATTCTCCAAAACCTCTCTGAAACGGATAAAAAGCATGTCGTAAAGCAGGCTGTTCAGGGCGATATCTATGTCGCAAAGGTGAAAAAGATCCTGCGTGGACAGCGTGCCGCATTCTGTGATATTGCTCCCGGCGAGACTTGTTTTCTTCCGCTGGACCGCGGATCGGTCCTTTATGCGGACGGCAGCAGAAGCGAAAAAGACTGCTCGGATCTGAAAGAGGGCCGGGATGTGATCGTTCAGATCACGAAAGATGCGCACGCCAATAAAAAGCCGGTATTAAGCGGTTATTTTACACTTCCGGAATTCGATGATCCGCGCGCGAAGATCCGTGAGATCATTGAGACTGCGCGTACTCGAACCTGCTACAGCCGGATCTACCGGGCTCCGTCCGCACTGGTCCGCGATCTGCTTTCTCTGAATGCCGAAGAACTGGAGATGATCCGGACGGACGATCCTGCCGTATATGATGTATTAAACAAGGATCCGTTTCTGAAGGATGCCGGGCTGAATGAGAAACTGAGTCTCTATACCGATGATTATCCGATGGAAAAGCTTTATTCTCTGCGTTCGGGGCTGGACGCTGCATTGTCCAGAAGGGTGCAGATGCGCGGGGGAACAGAGCTGGTCATCGAACATACGGAGGCGTTTTGGACCGTCGATGTAAACAGCGCGAAGAACGGAAGAGCCGCAGGAGACCTTACGAAAGAAGAAACTGTCCTGCAGACAAACATTGAAGCGGCTGAGGAGCTCGCAGTACAGCTGTGTCTGCGCAATATGTCCGGGATCATCGTCGTTGATTTTATCAATATGGCGGAACCAGAAAGCCGGGACCGGGTCGGAGAAGCGCTGAAACACGCATGTGAAACGGATGCGGCAGGGGTACATCTCGGAGGATTCACTGCTTTTGGCCTGTTTGAGCTGAGCAGAAAACGAATACGACCGGCATTGTACGAGCAGACTCTGCAGCTGGGCATAAAAACGAGGAAAAACCCTTGAAAATCCTTGACTTTACGTGAGTCAGATGTTAAATTATCCGAGTATGCCGCTCGGCGAGGTAGAGTGAAAGTCCTGAAATAAGTTCCGCGTTTTAAGCAGAGCAGATCAGGCACCGAAACCGGCGAGTAATGATAAACAGGAGGTTCCACATGTACGCAATCATCGCTACCGGCGGAAAGCAGGTCAGAGTATCCGAGGGCGACGTCATCCGTGTTGAGAGACTGGATGTCGAGGAGGGTGCTGCCTGCACGTTCGACCAGGTGATCGCAGTGGCGGGCGAAGACGGCGAGCTGAAGATCGGTACTCCGATCGTTGAAGGCGCGACCGTTGAGGCGACCGTGACCGCGAACGGCAGGGCTAAGAAGGTTATCGTTTACAAGTACAAGAGAAAAAGCGGATACCACAAAAAAGCCGGCCACAGACAGTACTATACCGAAGTGCGTATTGATAAGATCAACGCATAAAGCTTCAGTCAGTACGAAGGCAGCTTATTGATACAGGTTTTGCATTCACAGGAGGTGAATTGACATGGCACATAAAAAGGGAATGGGCTCGACTAAGAACGGTCGCGATTCCGCTTCCAAGCGCCTTGGCGCGAAGCGTGCGGACGGTCAGGTGATCACTGCCGGCAGTATCATTTACCGTCAGCGCGGAACGCACATCCATCCCGGTGTGAACGTGGGTATCGGCAAAGATGACACCCTGTTCGCTAAGGTGGACGGACGTCTGCGTTTCGAGAGAAAGGGTCGGGATAAGAAGCAGGCTTCTGTGTATCCCGAGGACTGATCGAGAGTACTTTAACACGTATGACCGGCGTTTGTTGCGCCGGTCATATTTTTACTTTTTTAAGAGGTCAATACTGATTTATGTTTGCAGATTACGCTAAGATCACGATCCGTTCCGGCAAGGGCGGCGACGGACATGTCAGTTTCCGCAGAGAGCTGTATGTCCCGAACGGCGGACCGGACGGCGGCGACGGCGGAAAAGGCGGCGATATTATCTTCGAGGTCGACCGCGGCATGAATACGCTGGCTGATTTTCGCCATAAGAGAAAGTATTTTGCCGAAGACGGCGAAGAAGGCGGAAAGCGCAAGTGTCACGGAGCCAACGGCGCAGACCGCGTTATTCGCGTGCCGGAAGGCACCGTCGTGAAAGACGCCGAGTCCGGACTGGTCATCGCAGATATGTCAGCGGAGAACTCCCGTGCAGTCATCCTGCGCGGCGGACGCGGCGGAAAAGGGAACATGCATTACGCCACGGCGGTCATGCAGGCACCGAAATATGCGCAGCCCGGTAAGCCCGGAAAAGAGATCGAGGTCATTCTGGAGCTGAAGGTCATTGCGGATGTGGGCCTGGTAGGATTCCCGAACGCTGGAAAATCCACGTTTCTGTCCCGTGTTACGAATGCGCGTCCGAAGATCGCCAGCTATCCCTTTACGACGCTGGACCCGCATCTGGGCGTCGTCGACATGGGGGACGGCGTGAATTTCGTCATTGCGGATATTCCGGGACTGATCGATGGCGCTTCCGAGGGTGTCGGGCTGGGACACCGTTTCCTGCGGCATATCGAGCGTACGAAGGTGCTTCTGCATCTGGTGGATGCGGCGGCGTTTGACGGCAGAGATCCGGTCGATGACATTGATAAGATCAACGCCGAGCTGGAAGCCTTCAGTGCGGATCTGGCTGCGAAGCCTCAGATCATCGCGGCGAATAAGATCGATGCAGTCTATGTCGGGGAGGGCGAAGAGCATCCTCTGGACCGTATCCGGGCCATCTGGGAGCCGAAGGGCGTTCCCGTCTTCGGGATCTCGGCGGTTACGGGTGAAGGTGTGAAAGAGCTTCTCGCGGCTGTCCACGACCTGCTCTCTGAGATGGATGACGCACCGACGGTATTTGAACAGGAATATGACCCTATGGAAGCCGTAGAAGAGACTGAACTTCCCTTCACCGTGGAGAAGGTTTCGGAAGGGCTGTATTCGGTTCAGGGGCCCCGTGTCGAGCGTATGCTGGGCTACACGAACCTGGACTCGGAAAAGGGTTTTGCGTTCTTCCAGAATTTCATCAAGGAGAACGGCATCGAGGATACTTTAAAGGATCTTGGCATTGCGGACGGAGACACGGTCGATGTCTGCGGCTGGGAGTTTGAGTATCTGAGCTGATTCATGAGTAAACAAACACAGATCGTCACGCTATGATCTGACGGAGAGAAAAATGACGAGTAAACAGAGAGCCTATCTGCGCGGATTGGGGAGCACGATCGATCCCATCTTCCAGATCGGGAAAAGCGGGATCACTCCCGAGCTTTGCGCTGCGGTGGACGATGCACTGGAAAACCGCGAACTGATCAAGATCGCGGTTCTGAAGAACTGTTTTGAAGACATCCGTGCGCTTTCGGATACTTTATCTGCCCGCACGGGTTCCGACTGTGTACAGACCATCGGCAGGAAGTTCGTGCTTTACCGCGCATCGAAGAAAGATCCGAAGATCGTACTGCCCAAATAACGGAGGTAGAGGATGACCCGCAGAGTCTGCATATTCGGGGGGAGTTTCGACCCCATTCATCTGGCGCATATTCACATGGTAGAGGCTGCAGCTGCACAGTTTTCGCTGGATGAGGTCGTCTTTATGCCGACGGGGACGTCT
>CAYLPO010000100.1:0-6227 GCA_964385575.1 uncultured Lachnospiraceae bacterium
ACTGAAGGCTGCCGTCATCTGCGGCACTGCCGGCCCGAACCCCGCCATCGGCGCTTTTCTTCAACCCGTTTTCCGTGGAGATCCTGCAGAAGGTCATGCGAAGGATCGAGCGCGCCTGGACGGGGCAGGAGATGTTCCTGTTCTTCTATTATCCGTCGGATGAGTATGTGGCCTGGCTGATGACGGTGGACGGACTGCTGTTTGCGGATGAGATCGACTGCCGGGATCTGTTTGGCGGAGAGGATCCGCGGGAGCGCATTTTGGTGTTTCGGTTCGGGTATTAAAAGAGAGCAGAGATATATGCTGCCGGATGTCTGAATGAACAGGTGTGTATCTGTCCTTCATGGTCGCGGCTCAAGCTTTCAGGGCAGATACACAGCCTGTGTCTATACAGCCAGGAGCCCGGAAGTGTATTGCGGAGCCAGAAGATACCGCGTATATGTGCTGATCGAACTGCCTCTGCTGGCGGATCTGTGTGCCCAGAGCGGGGCTTGAACCGCGACCATGAACGGCATGGCGACACACCCGGGAAAAGAACAGGACGAAATCGTGATCTCCGAATCACGATTTCGAACGAAGGAGAGCGAGAAATCCATCGAAGATTTCTCGCTCTCTCTGAGTGATGCCTGTTCTTTTTCAGGTGTGGAGGCATAGCCGTTCAGGAAGCGGTGAACGTTTCCGCGCCGGGTACACAGATCCGACAGATTGCGGACAGTTCTTACTTCGCAGCTTTCTTCATCTTCGCCGAGATCGCACTGATGATCATCTCGGCAGCCACGACGCTGTCCTCGGCCGAAAAGCCCACGGAGAAGTTGTTCGAAAACTCCACCTGCGCATTCGGCGGGAACTCATCGTCGCCGGCCCAGAGATAATAGATCACGTGGTAATCCCCGATCAGGTCGAAGCGGAAACCTGCGTCCGCGTGGTCGACCGGAACGCCGCCGAGCTCGCGCGCTGCGGCGCAGAACCCCTCCGGGTCGCCGTTATACTTCCAGGCAGACCGCGTCAGGCACCGTCCGGTGAACGGCTGGATATAGACCTCGCCCCACGGCAGCTGCCGGAAGGACAAGTACTTCCCGGTGGTCGGGAGCGGCTGCCCGTTCAGCAGATAGCGCAGCAGAAAGATCTTCGCCTGGTTCGAGTGCACCGCGAACGCGTCCGCGTCCTCCGAGGTGACCTCGCCGTCCGGCCAGCGGATCTGATAGTCCTTGCCCAGAAACGTCAGCGAAAACCGATCGTTCTCATAAGGAATCTGCAGCACCCGGGCGCGCTGCTCGGGGTCCGCGGCTGCAAACTGCTACGTGTAAAAGCGGAGCGGGTTCTCCTCTTTGTTATTCTTCACTTCCATAGTTACACCTGCACCGACGGGAACAGGGACGCGTCCGTGTGCGGCAGGAAGCACGCTGCCACGAAGTGGTCCATGTATCCGGGATACGTCGAAAGCTCCAGATACGTCATGTTCGACGCGATCTCCAGCGTCTTCTGATAGGCCGGATCCGACAGCGAGATGGCGTACGAACCCGCCAGCGAGGAGTTGCCGATGTAGTGGTACTTCTCACGCTCTACATCAGGCAGCATGCCGATGCGGATGGCGTTCTCGATGTTGATGCCGCTGCCGATGCCGCCCGCGATGTAGATGTTCTCAATCACCTCGGGGGTCATGTCCAGCGTCATCAGCATGGTGTTGATCGCGGAGAAGATGGCGCCCTTCGCGCGGATGAACGACTCGATATCGACTTCATTAATGCTGATCTCGCGGCCGGTCTCGCTCTGCGAGGCCTCGAACAGGACGTAGCGGTGCATGCCGTGCGCGTCACTGCGCACGCGGTCGCCCTCGCGGACAAATTTGCCCTTCGAGTCAATGATCCCGCACCGGAACAGCTCGGAGATGATATCGATGATGCCGCTGCCGCAGATACCGACCGGCTTCTGTCCGGCTTTGCCCACGATCTCGACGGTAGGTTCCATCGACTCCTTGTCGATGGAGATGGCCTCGATGGCACCGTCCGTCGCGCGCATGCCACAGGAGATGTCGCCGCCTTCGAAGGCGGGACCCGCGGAGCAGGCGCAGCTCATCAGGAACTCGTTATTACCGAAGACGATCTCACCGTTTGTGCCCAGGTCGATGAAGAGCGAGAACGTCTCGATATTCCAGACCATGCTCGCGATGGTGCCTGCGGTGATGTCGCCGCCGACGTACGAGCCGATGTTCGGGGCAATGAAGATGTTCGCAAGCGGATGAATGGGCAGCCGGAGATTGCCTGCTTTCACGGGGCTGCAGGAGAAGAACGTGGGAATGTAAGGCTCCATCCGTAGCGAGTTGGCACTGGCACCGACCAGGAGGTGATTCATGGTGGTGTTCCCGGCGATGGCCGCGCGCACGATCTGCCCGGTCTCAACGCCGGCGTCTTTCTTCATCATGCGGATCAGCGGGACCAGGGTCTCTTCGATGATGGCTTTCTGCAGCTTCTCGACGCCGCCGTCCTTCGTCTGCTCAATGATGCGGTTGATCACGTCCGCACCATAGCGGATCTGGCCATTTCCGGTGGAGCCGCGGGAGAGAATCTCGCCGGTCGCGATGTCCGAGAGGACCGCAGAGACCGTGGTGGTTCCGATATCGACCGCCAGCGCGCAGATCTTCAGGTCTGTGCTCGCCGGGAAGACGTCATAGACCAGGTGGCGGTGCGCTTTCTTTTCATAGATAGCCGTGACCGCGAAATCCTTTTCGCGCAGGACGGCCGCCAGACGGTTCAGAGCGCGGAAGCTGAGCTCAGCTTCGTCACAGCCCGTGGCTGCCTTGAAGGCGAGCAGGAAGCGCTCATTGTCCGGCATGGTGTCATCCAGCGTGGGCTCGTCCATGGTGAAGGTCACCTGGTCGAACGCGACCGAGATGCCCAGCCCCACGCTGTTCATGTTCTCCTGAATTTCCCGGAAGATCTGCACCTCGCGCTCATCTGAGAGGTCTGCGGTCTTGATCCGGCTCTGGTAGGCGGAGGCGATGTCCGGCACCTCAATGGTGACGGGCTCGTCGTTCGCGATGCGGCTGGAGCAGCTCAGGCGCCAGCCCAGCGCGTAGTCCTCCTCCGTGATGTGCTTTGTGCGCAGGCTGTCGAGTTCGCCCTCGACCAGGCGAACCAGACACTTGCCGCAGGCACCGTTGCCCGAGCACGGGGCGTCGATGGCCACATTCGCGTTCCGCGCGATCTCGAGGAGGTTATCCCCGACATTGGCAAAGGTCTGCACGGATTCGCCGTTTTCTAAAAGGAAAGTAATCTCTGTCATAGTTTTAAAAGAGGGGCTGTCGATGAACGGCAGCCCCTTTCGTGGTGGCTCTTAAAAAGAGTAGGTTTGGAATTACAGCAGCGGATCCATCTCGAGGACCGGGTGACCCTTCTCGGTCAGGATAGCGTACAGCTCTTCCATATCCGTGGTCTGGGTCTCATCCACGATGTAATCCGAGAAGTTCTCGATGCCGTACAGCTCGAGCGCGGTCTTGTTCAGGCGCTCCGCGACGTCATCCTTCAGCTCCTTCGGCATCCAGACGATACGCTTGATGCCGCCCTCAGCCGCGATGAACTTCTTCGAAGCGATGAAGTGACGGCCATGACCCATGTAACCGGGGGTCTGCACGCCGCCGCCGGTGCAGCTGGCCAGCTCGCCGAACGTCATGCCGGAAGGCGTCATGCCGGTGTACTCACGGTTCACGACGATGAAGCCGTTCGACATGGGCTCGATACCGGAGATACACTCGAAGCAGCCGCAGGAGGTCATCGGGTCTTCCAGGATGGAGTACAGGGTGACGTTCTCGACCGCGCCGTGGGTCGCTTCCTTCACGGTCTCGTTGACCGCGGTGTAACGGCCGGTGCGCTCATCCAGGCAGCCTTCTTTCGGGATGGGCTGGCTGGCGCCGTTCGGGTTCAGCTGGTAAGTCGCCTTCGCGTCAAGCCACGAGACCGCGCCGCACAGGCCGAGTCTCTCGGGCGTGACCACGCAGCAGTGCGCAGGAGCGAAGGACTGGCAGAGCACGCAGGTGTAGAACTCGTCGACGGACTCGTCGGACATGGAGGCCAGACGGTCATCGCGCTGGTTGTAGCGAGGCATGGCTTCCTCGTCCAGGATCTGCTGGACCTTTGCAGCATCCGTGACCAGGGTGACCTGGCACTTGTCCACGACCGCGTCGAACTCATCCATGACCATGTGGTAGATGACCTCAGCGAAATCTTTCAGACGCAGGCCCTTCTCGAAGGCGTCGTTCGAGACACGCAGGCGGATCAGGTTTCTCTGACCGGTGTGCATCACGCCCTCAAGGTAGTTCAGCCACGCGTGGAACTTACGCTCGATGACGGACTCGAAGTCCTTCTGCATCTTCTTGCCGGCGACCTCGACATAGGTGGCCAGAGCGTACTGCTCAGCGCCGCTGTCAATGTCATCGCCGATGATCGTGATCTTATGATCCTCGATCTCATCCATCTCGCGCATGGTCACGAGCTCGCAGGTCGGGTTCTTACCGGAGTAGAACTCGCACTTCATGTCGGACTTACGGATGATCTCGCCTTCGAACGCAGCCGCGAACGCGACCGGGACAGGAAGATCACGGGATTTGATCTTAATGCCGCGCAGCTCCAGAGACTTCTTCGCGGTCTCGGCATGATCCAGAACGGACTCCAGCGCGCCGGGGACCTGGTTCTCGCCGAGGTCGACGTCCACGATCACGGGGAAGCCGAGCGCGATGGCGCCGGCACCTGCGGAGACGACGACTTCGTTCAGGGGACCGAAGGTGTTCACGAACGCGGGGACGCGCTCCTTCGTGTAGTTCAGCAGGCCCGGAAGATCTCCGCCCTGCAGGCCGCCGAAGATCAGCGCGGCACGGACCGCGACGGTCACGACGTGGATCACGGCGGTGACGTCATGGCCCAGCGGAATGACACGGAATTCCAGACCGGCCTTCACGCCGCCCTCGATGCACTGCTCGATGACGTCGCCGATCAGGAAGGTCAGGATGCCCTTCGACTGATAATCCTTCACGATGTTCACGACCGCTGCGGGATCCTCGGCCTTACCGAGCACCACAGCCACGCCGGGGATGTCGCCGGTGACCAGCGGAACGCCCAGCGAACGGATGATGGGGTCCGGAACGAAGCCGATGCCGGTCTCGTCTGCGTAAGGATCCGCGCCGTCCACATACTTCAGGCCTTCCAGGATCTCAGCGCCGACCGCGGTTGCAAGACCGGCATTCAGCGCCTGACCGAGGTCTTCCTCGTTCGTGATCAGGCTCTTCAGCACGCCAACACATGCCGGAAGATCTCCGAGGGTCGCGACCTTCACGCCGGTGGCGGCAAAGATGGTCGGGAAGAAGTATGCGGTATCCGGGAAAGCGATGGGCTTATCCGCACCATACTTCGCGATGGCATCATTCACAGCACCTTCGGTAAGGCCGGCGACTGCGTTTGAACCACCATAGATCAGATCAGTTAAAACGCTCATGGGGTGTCCTCCTTTTTCTTAACATTCATATGCATCTCATATAAATGCAAAAATTCCTTTCTATATTATAAACCTATAAGTCAAATAAGTTAACCAGTCAAATTGGATTCTCTGTTCAGTATTTCGGGCAATAAAAAAGCGCAGAAGCCGTGAAGCCTCTGCGCTCTTTGATGAAACGGTAAGGGTATCCGGATTTAGAAATCCAGGTACGAGTCCGAATACAGCTCGTAGTTCTTGAAGATGTCGCAGGTACGGATGGTCTCCATCGTGCGGCGGTCGTTCGGGTTGATGATGGCGGAGGTAAGACCCTGCATCATCGCCATGGCGACCAGCGCGGAGTCCATGACCGGGCGGACTTCCTTCGGAGCACCGTTCGAGTTGTTCGACAGACCGCCGGTGGACTTCAGTCCTTCGTCCGCGAACATCTTGATGGCGTTCAGGACGTCCATCTGCTTGTCCTGCATGCCCTTCACGACCAGGAACAGCGGGTCGAACCACAGGTCCTCGGCCTCCATGCCGTGCATCAGGCCCTCTTCGAGCATGCGCTGGCAGTGGGCCATGCGCTCGTCGTTGTCGGAGGCGATGCCGTTGGCGGAGCACAGGGCGATGACGATGGCATCGTTGTTGGCCGCCAGCTCGATGCGGTTGAAGCGGTCGCCGGCGTCGGCGGAGTTGACGATGGGCTTGCCCTTTTCGCGGTTGTAGACCTGGATGCCGGCCTCGATGGCCTTCATGTTGGAGGT
>CAYLPO010000101.1:0-6198 GCA_964385575.1 uncultured Lachnospiraceae bacterium
GAAACCATCAACCTATGTGACGCAGGTTTTCCTGGGCAGCGCCATTCTCGTGGCGGTCATCTGGCTGATCTTTGTGCTCGGCGGAGCGGCGCTTTACGGCGGAACATATACGTGAACGGCACGCCGAAGCGCCGCAGGACCTTTCCGGTCGCAAACAGGCCGCACTGTGAATCGCGCAGGCGCATGCCGTCCGGCTCGGGGCGCTCGTCGCGCGGACCCCACAGCAGCACGGGCACGTTCAGTTCCTTCGCCAGGCGCGCGCACTCGTACTCGGTGCCGAAGTTCGCGTGCGGCAGGAACAGGCCGTCCACGCCCGCAGCCTTGAACTTTGCCGCAATGGCCATGCGGCCCTCTTCGTCATAGAGGAGTCCCTCGTCATTGATGTCATCAATATCGACGAACTCGATCCCCAGCTCACGCAGGCGGTCGCAGGTCAGTCCCGCATACTTCACCGCGTCGGGGGCGCTGAAAATACTTCTTCGGGTCGGGGCAAACCCCAGCTTGATGTTTGCACTCATGATAATCTCCTTGCTCTTTTCACATCGCGGTGCTTCCGCCGCGTCTTTCCCTCAGTTCCCAGAAAGCCACCGCGCTCGCGGCAGCCACATTTAACGAATCGACCCCATGCTGCATCGGGATCATGACGGTGTAGTCACACAGCGCGATCGTCTCCGGCGAGATCCCGTGATCTTCGTTTCCGAGGACGATCACAAGTTTTTCAATGTCTTTCAATGCCGGATCCGCGATGCTCACCGCCCGCTCATCCAGCGCCATGGCCGCCAGGGTGAAGCCCTGTTCCTTCAGGGCGGCCAATGCCTTCCGGCCGCACGGATCCGCCCGCTCCGCAGGCCCGTTCTGCGCCGTAAACGTCCAGGGGATCTGGAAGACCGTGCCCATGCTCACGCGCGCGGCGCGGCGGTACAGCGGGTCGCTGCAGGCTTTCGTCAGCACGACCGCATCCATACCGATGGCGGCGGCGGACCGGAAGATGGCACCGACATTCGTCGGGTTCTCCACGTCCTCGAGCCAGGCCACGCGTTTCGCGTCCCGACAGAGCTCCGTGACCGAAAGCAGCGGGCGCCTTCGCATCAGGCAGATCACTCCGCCCGGCAGCTTTGAGCCGCTGATCTCCCGAAGCAGCCGCTCCGGGCCGAAATACACAGGCACGTCCTCGCCGGCGTACTCGATCAGTTCGGTCACATCTTCGTCCGCGGCCAGATCCTCGCGGATCAGCAGAGCTTCCGCCAGATGCCCCGCATCCAGCGCACGCCGGATCACTTTCACAGTCTCGCAGACAAACAGCCCCGGCGCGGGTTCGTCGTGCCGGCGCAGGCGGTTCTCATTTTCGGCCATGAGCGCGATGAGCGCGGGCGCGGTGCTCAAAGTCAGTCCTTCGTATGTTTCCACGATCTCCTCCTGCCGGCGTTCATTACAGCCCCAGATAGCTCTTCACGCATCGGATCATCATCCCGTGCCCGGCCGCCGTGGCTGATGTGTCCTCCAGGCAGGTGAAGCCGTGCTGCTGCCACTGAAAGCGATTCAGCGTCACTTCCACGACGTTCTGCGCGCAGCGCATCTCCAGCTGCTAATCTTCCTTCCGCAGCTTATCCATCTCACAGGAGATGAACATGGTCGGCGGCAGCCGCCGCAGCTGTTCGTCCGTCGCGTAATACGGCGAACAGTAAGGCTCCCTCGCCTGATCTTTCGTGCAGTAACAGCGATTAAACAGCTCCGCGAGTTCGCCGGAGATCACGTTCCCGATAACTTCCTTCTCCGTCCCCGGCGTGGCCACATCCAGCGGTGCGTAATCCAGGATCAGCCCCAGCGGGGAAATCGCTCCGGTCAAAGGCCGAAACGCAGTTTCGCGCTCTGCCTCGGCCTGAGCATTGCCCTGTCGAACACCCTGCCCCGCTTCTGCTTGCTCCGCTTCCATGCCGTCAATGCTTCGCAGCATGGCGGACAATGCCAGCGTCGCGCCCGCGCTGTGTCCAGAAAGGACAAACCGCGCAGGATCGATCCGGAATTCCTCCGGGCGCGCCAGCACATAAAGAATGGCCTCATATACGTCCAACGCGCCTTCCGGATAAGGATGATCCGGCGCCAGCCGGTACTCAAAGCTGTATACCCGCACCGGCAGCATATCCGCAGCGCGGCGGCAGAACAGATCATCTTCCTCGGCGTATCCGTTCGTGAACCCGCCGCCATGGAAATCCAGAACCGCCGGCAGGATCGTGTCCTCCATGCCGTCCGGCCAGTACTCCAGGCACCGCAGAGACCGTCCCTCCAGCGGAATCTGCAGTTCGCGGTCATAAACGGGGACATCGCGGATGGCTTCGAATTTGATCTTCTGTCGTTTCTCGATGATCTCGCGGATCTCCCGGCTGACTTCCATTTGGTACTCCTTTGCTGCTGGTCTGTTTCACGCAAATTAATCCGTTTATATTATATAGAGAAGCGACTGATAGTTCAATCAGCCGCCTCATTATGAGAACGCAAAAACTCCCCCGGATCTCTCCGGGGGAGCCTCGCTACAGAACCCGTCCGATCAGGCCATGGTTTCTGCCCGATCCTCACGGTCTTCATCGTCCTTCTTCTTATTCTTTGTCGCGATCGCCAGAATGATGCCGATCAAGGCAATGATGATCATCAAAACGGTCCACTTATCCGTCAGCTGCATCGGCAGACGCATATCTTCCGTCAGCAGGAACGCGATCACGGATCCCACGCCGGGGATCAGTCCGAGGAACTTCGACTTTCTGCGCTTCTGCTCGTCTTTTTCCTCCTCATCCTGAGGAAGGCCGGAACCCTCTGCCGCGGTCTTTCCGCCGTCTCCGTCGTCGTCATCATCTTTCTTGCGGAAATACGTCACGACCATGCCGACGGCTGTCACGACCGTCACCACGGTGCAGATCAGGTTCACCAGCGCCCAGTGATCTCTGCCGCGACCCTCAGCGCCGGGCGCCAGAGGAACGGTTTCATCTTCAATGATCTCGCCGCCGCTTCCGGGATCCTCCGTATCATCGGTTTCTTCCGCCGTCGGCTCATTCACGTCTGCTTCCTCCGGCGGTGCCGCAGGCACGGGGCTCGGGGGGATGACCGCCGGTACGGGCGTCGGCGCGGGAGAAGGTGCCGGACCAGGAGCAGGCGCAGGACCCGGAGTCGGTGCGGGCTCGGGCGCGGTCGTCTCTTCCGCCGGAGCCGTCGTCTCATCGGTGGGAGCCGTCGTCTCATCTGCTTCGGTAGTCGGTTCCACCGGGGCAGGTGGATTTTGTCTCCAACTTCCGGTCACACGGACATCACTGTCCGGCATTGTGCTTACTTCTCCGCTCCAACCCGAAAACGTATATCCTTCCAGCGCGGGCAATGCCGCTGCCGGCACCGACTCGCCGTACCGATACGTGGTTTCAGCCGGCACTCCCGGCGCCCCGGAAGGGACGTCTCCCGTGTAGGCATAAGTCACTTTATGCACGTTGCGCGTATAATACAGTCTCAGAACAGTACCCACGGCCAGATCCGCCGCATCGACGGTTCCTTCCACGGTCCGATCCAGCGTAAAGCCGGGGAACTCTTTCGCTGCGGCTTCCACGCGTGTACCGATCACGCCGTTTTCCGTTTCCGTCGACGCTTCATCCAGTCCGAATGTACCATCCAGGTCTTCCAGATAATGCTCGACGGTATAATCCGTACTGTAGTGCGCATATACATTGACAATGTACCGGTCGACCGGATCGGTCGTCTCCTCCGGCGCAGTGTACACCGTCTCCTCGCTGAGCAGATTTCCGTCCTCGTCAAACCAGCCGAGGAACACGGCACCTTCGTACTCCGGAGCCGCGAAGTCTTCATATACCGAGACCCGGTCAAATTTCTCCACGGCTTCCATCTGCGTGTATTCACCTTCCGACCCGGCTAATGAACCGGGAACGTGATACTGTACCGTGACGGAGGGCTGCCAGACGGCGGCAAAACGCACTGTCGTCACAGTACCTTCCGGTAATCCGGAATTAATGGAGTAAGTATACTGGCCACCGGCCACATAAGGTCCGGAATAACTGTTCTCCACAGTTCTGCCATCCGTATAAACTGATGTATTACCGGTCATATCCCATCTAAGGAATTGGTAATGAGGCGTAGGGGTGGCCACCGAGGGATCCTTGAACGTATGCGTCATGGAACTGAACTCGGCATTGTATTCATATGCGTTGCGATTACTCCAGGAGCCGCTTCCTGTAGAGACATGATCCTCATAATAGACATTGAGCCCCTGGATCATGGTTGCGATGTAGATGGGACGAAACGTCAAACGTGTATTGTCTACACCATTCAGGTAATAGATACCGGTTAACGGATCCGAAACCCCTTCCCGATTAATAATATTAATCTGAGCCTTCGGTCCCCTGAGGATATTCCCATCTACGTCACTCTCATCATCGTAAATCACATTATGCTCGCCGTCAGTCCAGTCGCCGGTATATTCATAAACATAGCCCATATAGGATACACGATTTGAGATACCTGCGCCCCCTTCCAATGCCTTTGTGTGAGAACCGGCGTCATACAGATCCGCGGTAATGACATTATCTTTCATGGTGCCGTTTGTCTGACGAATATCCGCTCTGATCACTTCATAATGAACATTAGGCATAAGTTTTCGGTATTGCGCATAAAAGAATATGTTTACCGTGTTACTATCATCTGCCATCTGCACAGCATCGTCATAGTTCAGAACATACGTAAAGCTCACAGGATTACCATCTGCATCCGTCCAGCCACTTACCACATAATCCTGTCCATCCACATTCATCGGCTGCGCATAACCGTTTGCCGTTGACTGCATGAGCATTACGCGTGCGCTGGTCGTATAACGAGAATAAAGATGCTCGGTATAGTTTGTATCAGAGCCCGGTATCGGGCTTGTGGGAACCATCAAATGAAAGACGACCTTTATACTTGCCGCCGCCCGCAGAAGCGGTGCCGCAAACACCAACCGCCCCATGGGTGCTGCGGCCATCTGTGCGATCGTCGAACCTTCCGCGCGCCCAGACACGCTTCCCTCATCGGCGGCCTGCGTTTCCATGATGGCTGCCAGAGTCTCTTCGACCGCCTCCGCGGACGTTTCCGCCTCCTGTGCCGCAGTCGTTACGGCCGCCAGCGTTTCTTCCGCAGAGGGTTCTTCCGCGGTGGTTTCTTCCACAGCGGTTTCCGCCGGCAAAGTCTCCACGACCAGCGTCTGCGCATCGCCTGACGATACAGCCATATCACCTCCCTGCGCGGCAAACGTCTCCCAGGAGACGCTTTCATTCGCCTCTTCGGCCTCCTCCGAAACAGGCGCCTCAAAAATATCCTCTTCTGGCGCCTCTTCCGCCCATGCCGTGGCAGGAACCAGCCCCATACCCAGAGCCACCGCCAATGCAGCGCAGATTACACGTATTTTCCATCGATTCACAAATATCACCTGACCCTTTCAAATTTCATAACAGGTTTCACACGAGTGCCATTATTCAAAAAAGCATGGGAAGTTTATCAGACAGCCGGTCTAAATATCCGTCAAAAATACGGATAAATTATGCATATTGATGTTTAATTATTATCTTTAATTATCTTTTTGTCAATGATGTGTTGAGGGCAGACAAAAAAGCTCCCCCGAGGCTTTCACCCCGGGGAGCCAAATAAAACGCCCTCTTCACTTTTTATCTCATCGTTCTCAGAACGGAACTAAACGCTAGCATTCACCCTTTTGCTATATCTTCCACAAGCGCATCCGTGCAATTATTGACATATATTTAGTAATCTATTATTGTAATCTTACGCTGCCGAAACGGTAGGCGGTCAGCCCTATGTCGAGCATTGACAGAGGGCAGTCTTTCCCTCTGATCTTACAGTGAAGGGGGTGTTGCAGATGACAGTACTTGATTTGATCGCTGTGATAGGTTTTACCATCGCGGTTTTCGAACTTGGATATCTGTTCGGAAGCAAAAAAAGATGACCGCCCAGGCCAGGACACGGTCATCTGAACTGTAACTAGGGCCGACCGTCTATCGGCAGCGCCTTTATTATGTTTAATATAATACTTCTCAAGAACACATGTCAAGTGACAGCCAGCTCTGGTGAAATGCATGTATCTGTGACACATCCAATCTAATCATAAATGATTTCGGATATACGAAAGATCCCCCGAGGCATTCACCCCGGGGGAGCCCC
>CAYLPO010000102.1:0-6181 GCA_964385575.1 uncultured Lachnospiraceae bacterium
CGATGACAGAGAATGAAACGAAGCGATATAAGCTGAAAGAAGTCTGCATCCGCCTGGCTGAGGGGCATCCGCTCTATTCGGATGTCCCTCTCTCCTCCCCGACAGCAGCGCTGGATGTGATGCGGAAGGAGCTTTCCCAGTATGACCGGGAGATCCTCTGCGTGGTGAACCTCAACAACAAGCTGAAACCAATCAATTTTAACATCGTCAGCATGGGCAGCATCAACGGCTCTGTAGCGGCGATCCCGAACATCTTAAAGTCCGGGATCCTGTCCAATGCAGCCGGATTCCTGCTGCTGCACAATCATCCGAGCGGCGATGTGACGCCATCCAAAGAGGATATCACAACGACCAGACGATGCGTGGAGGCTGCAAAGCTCATGGATATTCCCTGCCTGGATCATGTGATCGTAGGCGGCAGTAATGGAGATATGTTCAGTTTCCGGGAGTCCGGGATCGTGGATTTCACCAGCGACAAGATTTCGATGACAGCGGAGCAGATTCTGCATGTCAATGAAAGCAATTCAAGCTATAAAGGAGGAAATGAGACAATGCCTGAGAACAGTAGAAAAGATGATCAGTTTGTTCCTGACTTCGTAAAGGAAGCCGAGGACCAGATCGCCAAGGGAGTAAAGCTCCCGACACAGGAAGAAGTAACGATCAAGTTCGGAAAAGGCCTAGCGGAGCCTTTCCAGTCGAAGGACGGCAGGGAGTTTATGAGGATCTCAATCCCCAACCAGGATCCGGCGGACAAGACACCCTGGGCAAGCTTTGTGCTCCCCGCAAAGGCCGTTCATGAGAACCAGTACAGCAAGGGCCTCTGGGCCAAGATCCCTGCTGACGGTACTACGATCGTGACGAAGCCCACTCTTCAGGGCAAGGATGAGGCTGGGAAGAACATCTGGCAGGATGTGAAAAATCAGGTCTCGAACACAGAACTGAAAGCAATAGTGGAGGCCTATAAGACCAGAGCGCCGCAGGAAAAGACAGCCCAGCCCAGGGAATCTGCTATGGAAAAACTGGATGCCCTGGTGAAGGATACGGCGGCAAAGGTTTCGCTGGATAAACCGAAAGCCAAGGCCAAATCGAAGAAAGGCCCGGAGCTGTAAAGTGAAGAGGCAGCCGCGCTGGCTGCCTCAATACATATTCAACAGGTGTTCTATGGCTTCGACGAAATCCTGATACCAGAAACTTTGCAGAATCATAGCTTGTTCTTTATACCGAAGCAGGTAAGTCGGAAGAGAGCGGATACCGAGGCTCCTGGTAAGTGCAAGGTCTTTTTCCAGCGCAGCTTCAGCGCTTCCATCCTGATAATGAAGAAGAAAGCTGTCTTCATCGATTCCGGTCATGTGAACGACATTCAGGATCTCGTCCACATGAGTGGTGGGGCGGCAATCCAGGACTGTAGCATGCCGCAGGGCCAAAAGAAAAGGATCCGCTTTCTCCGGGCTTGCAAGCTGAGCGGCCTTATAGGCCAGACAGAGTGGCCTGGAGCTTCGGTGCGTGGCATCAAATAGGCAGAACCCCTCCATGCTGATGGGCAGGCCTCCGATGGATTCCTCGCTCTTGTAGATCTGCGCAAGCCGCCTGCAATACCTGCGAATTCCTTTCTCTGGTTCAAGGGAAAGCTCCGCAGGAACCATAAAGTCGGATACATCCCGCACAAGGACGCTCATCACGTAGCGGATCTCCAGTCTCCCTGCGTACTCAGTCTGTAGCCGGTCCATGATCGGCTCGCTCTCATAGGAGAGACCCATCATGGGATCAGTAAATGCTGTAAGAATGATCTTATCCACCATAATGCTCACCTGAACATCCTGCGGTCTACGTACCTACCGCTTGCTCCCCAGGCTGTGATGTCCTCATATTTGATATAACAATTACCCGGGTCTACACCCAGTACCTCCTGAAAGATCCCTGTGACCTCTGCCGTAAATTCCGGATAACCTGCATGGCGTTCGTTTCCGAAAATAGCAGCCTCAATATATACTATCGGGGCAGAATTATCACCGCGAAGCCACAGGTGGGAGTTACTTTCAAATTCAAGAAGCAAGTATTCCTCGCTCTTTCCGGGCACCAGCTCGATTGCGTTTCCCATGCGCGACTTCAGTACTATTTCCTGCTCTTTGGAGATTGGGCTGTTTGTTTTTACTTTAATGAAAGGCATTATGCGGTCCTCCATTCCTGCAGCTGATTCAGGATATCGTCTGCGACCTCCTGATGCTTCATCTGATAGGTATGACCGGTCTTCTCAATGAAGATCAGTTTGTTTTCTTTTTTGGTTGGCATGTGATCGTTCAGGTTCCAAAGGAACTCAGAAGGGTCTCCATCGGTAAAGTTATCATAGGTACCGACCAGAAGGGCTCCGGTATGGGTCAGCTTCTCCGCCTGAGAGAAGTCGCCGTCCTTTGCGGTGTGGACGTTGTTGAGAAGTCCGGAGAACTGCCAGTCATAAGCGGTATTGGCAATGCATTCCACCCATCCCATGAAGGGAAACGGAAGCATCTTATCTCCGTCGCCGTGCTCTACCTGCGCACGAATGATCTGCTTCTCTCGGTCTGTCACACCCGACATCATATAAGTCAGGTTTGCAGGAGAGAGCAGGAAGAAATGCTCGACTCTGGGATCGTGATGGCGTGAAAGATAATAGATCACCTTGTTTGCGCCGAGTGAGTGTCCGGCCAGAATTATATGCTGATAGCCTTCCTCCTCAGCGAAACTGAGATAGGCATCTATGTCTTCATCGGTATAAGAAAAACGTTCATTCCAGGAACCGATGATCTCCTCCTTGCCGGTGTTCACATTGATCGTTTTGATCTGCCCGAAGGCATCGTTCGTCTGGGCATAGATAAAATCGATCCCGCCTGCATTCAGTGTGTCGCCGATGTTATAGTAAAAGGGATTGGAGTAAAAGTTTCCGTGTATACCGGTGACGGCAATCATTACAGTGTCTGCCATGCGCTCCCGCTGAGGCCGGAAAAGAACCCCGTTCAGCACGACGCCGCGCTTCGTTGGTACATCGAGACGGTACATATTGTTATTCGGCATGGTTGTCCCTCTCTCTGAAGATGCATTTGTGAGACGGAGAAGAATAGCAGGCATTGCAGGAAACACATTTTGAAATCACTGCGGGATCCTTTTCCCACTTAAGAGGCAGATCAGGCTCTCTTAGAAGCGGTCTGGACAGCGAGATCAGCTGGATCTTCGTCTGATCCAGTACGGCCTGCATGGTGTCTAGGCTTCGGAACCCGCCAACGACGATTACCGGGCAGAATACGGCTTCTGCGATCTTGGCAGCTGCCGGGACAAAGTAACCCTCATTCTTATGCGCTCTGATCCCGCCGACAGAGGTGCCGTTTCCACTGACCTCAATGGAATCGATACCGGCACGGTCCAGAATCCTGCAGATCTCAAGACACTCATCAGGAGTCAGTCCGCCTCTTGCGAAATCGCTGCTGTTGATCTTAATGGTGATGTGCAGCTCCGGGGCCTCTTTTCGGATGCCATCCATGATCTCAAGAAGGATTCTGCTGCGGTTTTCGATGGAGCCGCCGTATTCATCCGTTCTGTGATTGACAGAAGGTGAAATGAACCGGCTCAGGAAAAAGAAGTGTGCAGCATGGATCTGAACGCCGTCAAAACCGGCCTTCTTTGCCCTGATCGCGGCATCAACAAACTGCCTGACGACCAGATGGATCTCATCGGAAGTCATTTCGTCCGGCTCAACCTGCAGATATCTTCCGTTTAATTCACGATAATACGCTCCAAGTGCAAGCTGTGTAATGACCGGGCAGCCTTCTTTGTGGATCACATCCGTAAGCTTCCTGTATTGCGGGATCAGACTGTCATCACACAGACGCATCATGCCGCCGAAATAGTAGTCGTTTAAGGCAACACTGGTAAAGCCGGTGATGATGGCGCCGACACCGCCCTTTGCCAGTTCGGAATAGATGTCGTAGGCTTCTTCCGTAACGCTGCCGTCCTGACTGGCAATTCCTTCCCAGGTTGCGGAACGGACTAGACGGTTCTTCAGACTTAAGCTCCTTAAGTTTACAGACTCAAATACTTTTTTCATGCGTTTTCATCCTCCCAAAAGGTGATCATTATTTCCTGCGCTCCTCTGATGGCTGGCTCACCGGAGCCGTCATACAGACTGTACTCTGTGTATATTCCAAGGTCCTCATCACCCTGAATCATGTGATATTCGTATGTATGAAGAATGAATCTGCTTCTTAAGGAGAGCGCTTCATAGTTCACGACAGTTTCTGCGCCTGGTTCAAACAGCATATCTGCTGTGATACTGCCGACGCGGTGGAGCAGCATGGCATTGTCACGTGCTTCGATTCCGACTTTGGTAACAGCATTTCCCGTATAGTCGGTATAAGCGATGAGGTGGCTTCCCTCCATCTGTCGGTATTCTCCAATATATTCGCAGTGCGTTTCATCTCCATCGATCACACTGCGCAAGCGGATCGATACTTTCCTGATTTCCATGCAAGATGCCCCTTTACAAATCTCACGAGCCTCATTATAATGAGTTACAGCAGAAAAACAAGAAGGCAGAATATTCTTCGCCACTACAGATAATATAGTATTGGAGAGCACCATGACGAAAAAACCATTGCCTAAGAATGAGAACATCTACGAGACAGAATGCCCTATCCTGTATGCCATGGAGCTGATCGGACAAAAGTGGAAGCTTCCAATCCTGTGGTATATCGCCGACGCGGAAAACCAGACGCTTCGTTACAGAGAACTGGAAAAAAAGGTCGTAGGCATTACGGCTACAATGCTGACGAAATGCTTACGCGAATTGGAGCAGGACGGATTCGTGACTCGTACACAGTACAATACGATTCCCCCAACCGTGGAGTATTCACTGGCTGAAAGAGGGAAAACACTGATACCCGCATTGGAGTCCGTTTACAAATGGGCTGAAGAACAGATGAAGTAGGCTTTGAATAAAGCTCTTAATCCGGAAGAATAGGAAAAGCAGATAATCAGAATTTACATAGCGTCAGGGGTTTACACAGCTCCCTGGCGCTATTATAATGCCCATTTTTAAAGAAGGAGGATGCACGAATGAAACTTGTTATTGCTGAGAAGCCCAGTGTAGCCCAGTCCCTGGCCAGGGTGATCGGTGCAGACAAACGATGTGACGGCTACCTGGAAGGCGGAGGATATCTCGTTAGCTGGTGCGTCGGCCATCTGGTGGAGCTTACTTGTTTATATCGAAGGACGGAAAGTTATATAAGCATAATGTTTTTCACAAGGATTGTGATATATCGACCCCATATAATAAAATCGCTTAAATCGGCGATTTTTAGACCTCTAAAATGGCTGTGACCCTTGAAGTTTCAATGCTTCAAGGGTTTTAGTTTTCAACTGCGAAATAAGACACCGGCGCATTCTTTAGCGACTTTTCTAATTTTGGACTTTATATTTGTCGAAAATTCTTGACAGGTGCGTGATGGCCGGCTAAAATAAAGTTGAATTTTATATATGTCGGAGTGATTATTATGGGATACATCAAAAGAGCTATAACGGATATACTTAACAATAGGATCAAAACCAGCAAATCGGTGTTAGTAACAGGGGCTCGTCAGGTAGGGAAGTCGACACTTATAAAACATGAAATGCCCACCTACAATAGAGCCACATTTGATGATAAGCTAACAAGACTTCAGGCAAAAGAAGAACCTAAACTCTTTCTATTAAATAATCCTTCGCCGCTTTTTATAGATGAAGTTCAAAAAGAGCCGGCAATACTCGAAGACATAAAAATCATTTTGGATAATTCAGAGGAGAGGGGTAATTACATCTTTTCAGGTTCTCAAAGGCTGGAACTAATGAAAGAAGTAAGCGATTCGCTTGCAGGGAGAATCTCCATCATTGATCTGCCTGGTCTTTCATTAAGAGAGATAAATGATATCAGCTTCAACAAGCACTTTGTTCCCACAAATGTTTATTTATCTGAGAGGGAAAAAGAGTTAAAGGATTATACTGGTATATGGGAAACCATTCATAAAGGGTTTTACCCGGAACTGTATGATATAGAAAAGGATTGGCAGGATTTTTACTCATCTTATGTCGCCACATACATTGAAAGAGATATTAATGAGCTTATTACAGCTGATAGTATTACATTTGTTAAATTCCTTACAGCGGTCGCGGCAAGGAC
>CAYLPO010000103.1:0-6107 GCA_964385575.1 uncultured Lachnospiraceae bacterium
CAGACGATGAGAACAAGCGCGGCGAGCGGTATGTATCGCCGCCCGGCGCAGAGCACGCAGAGATACGGTTCGGGCCGTCCGGCGCAGGGCGGGGCCGGCCGCAGTTCCGCGCGCAGATATATGACCTATGTGGACGGAAACACCGTTCGGAAAGCAGCGGTCGCCGAGCCGGTCCGCAGACGCGAGCCGCAGGCCGATCCTCGAAAGTCCGCACGCGCGCGGACCAGGCGCAACCGCGAGAGCGCGAAGCGCATGACGCCCGGCTTCGTGGCGTTTCTGGCCATGGCGTCGGTCGCGTTCTTCCTGATCTGCACGCAGTATCTGCAGGCACAGGCGCTGGCGACTTCGAATGCTTCGAACATCGAGGCGCTGGAGGAGCAGCTGCGGGAGCTGCGGACGGCGAATAACTATCACGAGAACGAGATCGAGGCGATGACCGACATCAACCACATCTACGCGGTCGCGACCGACGAACTGGGAATGGTCTATCCGACACAGGATCAGTTGATCAGCTACGACAGTTCGACGAGTGAATACGTGCGGCAGTCCGAGACATTGGGAAGATGAAGAAAAGTCCGAGATTATTTAACAGAGATATGCAAAAAAAGCTGGCGTGTGTCTTTATTCTGATAGCGCTGGCTTTGTTTGCGCTTGGGATCGTGGCGGCCCGCATCGGCTATAACGATAATGAGGAGTACGCCCGCATCGTTCTGGCACAGCAGGATTATGACAGCCGTACCATCGAGTCACAGCGCGGAAATATCACGGACCGTTACGGCACGATCCTGGCCACGAACGAGGTCTATTACACCATGATCCTGGACCCGGGCGTGATGCTCTCAAAGGACGAGTATTTCCGGACCAGCGTTGCGGCGCTGGTGGAGGTCTTCGGATGTGACGAGACGGAACTGCGCAGCACCATCGAATCAAATCCGGGAAGTCATTACATCCGCTTCATGACCGATCTGTCGGAAGATCAGGTAGACACATTCGAGGCGCGCCGCACGGAGATCAATACCGAGGCTGCCGATTCGAACAGCCTGAATCAGGTCAAGGGCGTCTGGTTCGAGACCAACTACCGCCGCGTGTATCCCTATAACAGCCTGGCGTGCAATGTTCTGGGCTTCGCCAGTGCGGACGGCGAGAGCGGCACCTACGGCATTGAGCAGTATTACAATGACCAGCTGGTCGGCACGGACGGCCGCGAGTACGGTTATATGTCGGATGTCTCAAATGTCGAGCACGTGACCGTAGAGCCTACGAACGGCTATACCATCTGCAGTACGATCGATACGGTCATCCAGCAGGCGGTCGAGACGCAGATCGCGAATTACCAGCAGACCATCGGTGCGGACATGATCGCCTGCATCGTCATGGATCCCTATACGTCCGAGGTTCTGGCCATGGCCACGAGCCGCCCCTATGATCTGAACAACCCCAGCGATATCAGCGCATATATCTCGCAGGCACAGCTTGACGCCATGACGGAAGAGGAATATGTGGCTGCGCTCACTTCGGTCTGGAAGAACTACTGCCTCACGCAGACCTTTGAGCCCGGTTCGACCGCGAAGGTGTTCACCGCGGCGGCGGCCATCGAGGAGGGCTTCGTGAATCCGGGCGGCTGGAGCATGAACTGCGACGGCGGTGAGAATTTCCCCGGCAACGTGCGCGTCAACTGCCATCTGCGCAGCGGCCACGGCACGGTGAACGCGTATGAGGCGCTGGCTTATTCGTGCAATGACGCCATGATGTACATGGCCAGGCTCTGCGGCACGGAAGTGCTGACGCGGTATCTGCAGAACTTCAACCTGGGCATGAAGACCGGCATCGACCTGCCGGGTGAGGAGCGGGGCATCGTCTGGGATCCGGAGTATATCACGGACCTGACGCTGTGCACGAACTCCTTCGGCCAGAACTATAACGTCACCATGATCCAGATGGCGGCTGCCTACTGCTCGCTGATTAACGGCGGAAACTATTACACTCCGCATGTGGTGAACCGCATTCTGGACGCGGACGGGAATCTGGTCCGGAATATCCAGCCCGAGCTGGTGCGGCAGACCGTCAGCCCCGAGACCTCGGAGTTCATCCGCGAGGCGCTGCTGCAGGCGGTCCAGTACGGCACCGGTAAGAGCGCGCAGATGCCCGGTTATAATGTGGCCGGAAAGTCCGGTACCGCGCAGAAGTATCCCAGAGAAGAGAACAACTACCTGATCTCGTTTGCGGGCTTTGTTCCTTACGATGACCCGCAGGTGCTGGTCTATACCGTCATGGATGTACCGCATGTGGATGATCAGTCGGTCGGCGGTTATTCGACGCTGCTGGCGCGCGACATCATTGCCGCGATCGTCCAGCATCTGGGCATTTATCCGGATGACCAGGCGGCGGCGGACGCGGCTGCTGCGGCAGCGGCGGCTGAGGCGGCCAATGCCGAGGCGGCGGCAAACAGCTCCGACGGTTATGACGAGCAGGGTCTGTATGAGGGCGGAAATGACAATGAAGCCTACGCGCAGATCGACGCACAGGAAGACAGCGCGGCGGATGATGAGGGCCCCTCGGTCGATGACCAATAGCGCGCTGACAGACAGCATTCGAAAAGGCAGAGATCTATGTTGGATACAAACATTGTGAAATACATTCTGGATATTGTGATCGCTCTCGTGATCAGCGCTGCGGCAACTGCCATCCTGATCCCGTTTTTGCATCGTCTGAAATTCGGTCAGCAGATCCGCGAGGAGGGTCCGCAGGCGCACCTGAAGAAGGCCGGCACCCCCACGATGGGAGGCATCGGCTTTCTCCTTGCGATCCTGATCTGCGGCCTGATCTTTCTTCTGGTCTCGCGGGATATCCGCATGGTCCCGGTCCTGATTCTGACCCTGCTGTTCGGCCTGATCGGCTTTCTGGATGACTTCCTGAAGATCGTGAAAAAGCAGTCGGAAGGCCTGAATCCGAAGCAGAAACTGCTCATGCAGGTCATCGTGGCGATCGCGTTCATCGTGATCCTTTACGGGTTCGGTCTGGGAAACGGACTGCGCATCCCGTTTCTGGGCCGTGTGGTGCAGATCCCTGCGCCACTTTTCATCATCATTGCCCTCGGCGCCATCCTGGGTACGGACAATGCCGTGAACTTTACGGACGGCCTTGACGGCCTGTGCAGCACGGTCACCATCTTCACATCGCTGTTTTTCGCGCTGGCATCGATCAAGCTCGGCGGCGGCGTTCACTGGGTCTGCTTTGCGGCTGTAGGCGCGCTGATCGGCTTCCTGATCTTTAACCGTCATCCCGCGAAAGTCTTCATGGGCGACACCGGTTCGCTGGCACTCGGCGGCCTGATCGCAGGCGCGGCGCTGATGCTGCAGATGCCGCTTTATATCATCATCGTGGGCCTGATCTATCTGGCGGAGATCCTGTCCGTGGTCATTCAGGTCACGTACTTTAAGAAGACCGGCGGAAAGCGGATCTTCCGCATGACACCGATCCACCATCACTTCGAGCTGGGCGGCTGGTCCGAGAACAAGGTCGTGGCGGTGTTTGCCGGCGTGACCCTGATCTTATGTGTGATCGGGTATCTGGCGATCTGAGAAACTTAAGGAGAGCTTCAAATGAGTTTTTACATCGTTGCGGGAACGGGGAAGAGCGGTATTGCCGCGGCTAAATTATTGGTCGAGAGCGATGATTCCGTGATCCTGTTTGATGAGAAGAAGGATGTGGACCTGCAGGAATTGATTCGTAAGGTCTTCGGAGACGAGGCGTTCGAGGACCCGGAAGGGGAGGCGGATGCTGACGGTGCGGCAGATATTGCTGCGGATGAGGAGCCTTACTACGAGGACGCCTATGATGACGATGCCTTCGCTTCGTTTTTCGAGAGCGATGACGACGTGATCCTGGAGTTTGCGCTGGGGGCGCTCGAACCGGAGCAGATCCGGAAGGCAGATGCCTGCGTGATCAGCCCGGGCATTCCGCTGACGAAGTCCTGGGTCTATGAACTTCAGGAGGCCGGCGTGCCCATCTGGAGTGAGATCGAGCTGGCCTGGCGCAGCGGTGCCGGCAAGCTGGCCGCGATCACCGGAACGAACGGGAAGACCACGACCACGGCGCTCACGGGAGAACTGTTCGCGGCGGCGTTCCCGGAGAGCTATACGCTCGGGAACATCGGCATTCCCTACACGGAGAAAGCGCGTGAAATGACCGAAGCAGCCGTGACGGCGCTCGAGGTTTCGAGCTTCCAGCTGGAGACCATCGACGAGTTCCGTCCGGATGTCAGCGCTATTCTGAACCTGACGCCGGATCATCTGGACCGTCACGGCGACATGGAAGGGTATTTCGCGGTGAAGAAACGCATTGCGGAAAACCAGGGACCGAACGATGTCTGTGTGCTGAATTATGAGGACGCCTATTGCCGCGGCTTCGGCGAAGAGCTGCAGGTGCGCGGGAACGGCCCGCGGGTCTTCTGGTTCTCAAATGCGAGGGAACTGGAGGAAGGCATCTGGTTTCAGAATGATCAGATGTATGCGCGCAGAAACGGCCTGACGGTCGAGCTGGTGCGCGCGGACGAGCTGAACATCATCGGGGATCATAATCGCGAGAACGCGCTGGCGGCGGCCGGCATTGCCCTGAATATGGGCGTACCGGTTCCGGTCATCTGCGAAGTCCTGCGTAATTTTAAGGCGGTTGAGCACAGACTGGAATATGTCTGCGAAAAGAACGGGGTCGTCTATTATAACGATTCGAAGGGTACGAACCCGGATTCGACGATCAAAGCCATGGGAGCCATGACGCGGCCCACGCTGCTGATCGCGGGCGGCTACGACAAGAAGAGTGATTTCCATGAAGTCCTGGGGGTCGCGAAGCCGAAGCTGAAGGAACTGATCCTGCTGGGCGCTACCGCAGACCAGATCGAGCGGGAGGCGCGCGAGGTCGGCATTACGGAGATCGTTCGCGTACAAGATCTGGCGGAAGCCGTAAGACGCGCGGCGGACGATGCCGAGACGGGAGACTGCGTCCTGCTGTCCCCGGCCTGCGCCAGCTGGGATATGTTCCCGAATTTCGAGGTTCGAGGAAAAGTATTTAAAGACCTTTGCAGAGAATTGTGATAGAATAACGGCAGTTATTTAACGAGGAGCGCCTGTTACGGCATGCTCCGGGAGCCGGAGAGACCTTATGGCCGAACGAAAGCAGAAAACAAAAGGAACCAGATTTTACGATTACACGCTGGTGTTTGTCGTGATCTTTTTGTGCTGCTTCGGTCTGGTCATGGTCTTTTCGACCAGCTACTACACCGCAGCTCTGAAGTTCTCTGACACGATGTACTTCGTGAAACGTCAGGGCGCGTTCATGCTGATGGGTGTTGTCCTGATGCTCATCGTTTCCAAACTCGATTATCATATCCTGAAAAAGCTGGCCATCCCGGCGTGGATCCTCTCGTTTCTGGTCATGGCCGCGACGAACTATGTTCCCGGTTTCGGCCGCTCGGTGAACGGTCAGAAACGCTGGTTCCAGATCGCGGGACATGCCCTGTTCCAGTCCTCGGAGCTCGTAAAGATCACCATCATCATTACCGTGGCGGTCCTGTTCACGTATCTGAACGTCACGAAACTCCTGGACAGCAAGAAAATCAAGGATATCCTGAAAGGCCTGGTCGTCTGGGGCGTGGTGGTCCTTCCGCTGGATTACATGGTCTTGGACAATAACCTGTCGACCGGCCTGATCATTGCCGGCGTGGCCTTCGTGATGCTGTTTGTGGCCACGAAGCGGAAACTGATCTTCGGGGTCCTGGTAGGCGGCCTGGTCGCGGTAGGTGCATTTTTGGTGGCGTTCTGCGAGAAGTTCGTGGAGATCGGCATTCTGGAGCCTTACCAGGTCCAGCGTATTCTGGCATGGCGGCATCCGGAGCAGTATTCCATCACCTCGGCCATGCAGACCCTGCAGGGCCTTTACGCGATCGGTTCGGGCGGCCTGTTCGGAAAAGGCCTCGGCAACAGCATTCAGAAGCTGGGCTTCGTGCCGGAGGCGCAGAACGATATGATCTTCTCCATCGTGTGTGAGGAGCTCGGTCTGTTCGGCGCACTGGCAGTGATCCTGCTGTTCCTGTTCCTGATCTATCGCCT
>CAYLPO010000104.1:0-6105 GCA_964385575.1 uncultured Lachnospiraceae bacterium
AGTCTTCCACGGTCGAGAGCACCCGCAATTCGGTCCCGGAGGGGACATCCATAAGAATGGGGCTCTTGGGACCGCCGCGATAACGGATCTGCGTGCTGCGCTTCGCGGTCGCTGTCTGAATTTCCCTGCCGTCCAGCGTCTCGATAAAGACACGGTCCGGCTCCGAATAATCCGTCACACTGATATCGGTGAATGTCTGCATCATCTCCGCAGAAACATAGACTTCACCATCCTGCACCAGAAAGCAGGGGATATAAAGCTCCGTACGCTCCCCGCCGACCGTCCAGCCGGTGTCGCCCTCCGCGATCCGGATGATCTCGGTCGGATACATGTAGCGGAGCGTGCCGTCGGAGTTATAGTAAAACCGGTTCGGCAGCGCGTCTTCCGCAAAGGTCAGGCTGAGATAGATATTGCCGCCGCTGCGGATGGCGGGCGCGTGCTCATAGTCGGTGATCTGGACATGATCCACGAAGACAGCCATACTGCCGTCCTCTGTTCCCAGATATTCCGTCAGATCCATCCGTTCCTTCGTGTAGGAATATCGGCTGAAGACGAGCGCTCCGGCGATCACCGCGATCACGGCGATCACTGCGATCAGGATCACCAGCGCCTTAGGCGGTCCGCTTCGTCTGCGCCTGACATTTCTGCTCCGTGCATATTCGTAACCTGAAGGTCCTCTTCTTTGTACTCTCAATGTTTACTCCTTATCTGTGGCCCTGGCAGCAGCGTAAAACCGTCCGTATGCTGCAGGGAGTCTTTACATGATAATCCAAGATAATATTATAGCACCTCAAAAACAGATATGGGAAACATTAACAGAACATCAGGACGGCCCGCCCGGCCGCTCCCGGACAGGGCCGTCCCTGTGAGCAATTTCTTTTCAATGATCCTGTCCTGTGCATTTTCGTTTTTCACACATTTCCGCGGTCTTTTCCGTCTGCATTCGCAAAATGCGGCCCGCCCCGTGAACACACGCCCCGGAGGGCCGTGATATATGATCCTTCCCGGCAACGGAGCCGCATGCTTTCCGCAGAGAAATGTGAACGGGCAACCCTCCTTTCAATTAGTATACTCTTGCAAGGCGGATTCATTGTAACTTTTTTATGTCCCCGTATCAAGCCTCCTCCCGCAGAATGATGCTAACAGCGCCCCTCCAGTGCTGTTAGAAAAACCCGTGTGAAAAACCGGACTTCCGATATCACCGGCGGACTTTACGAACCGCGCCCGGTGAAGTATACTGTGGAATACCCATTGGCAATATCTGCCGGAAAGGAGGGCTGTTTCATGAAGATCGAACGCATCAGCGAAGACCAGGTTCGCTGCACACTGACGAATGAAGACCTGGAACTGAGAAATGTAAAAGTTTCGGATCTGGCCTACGGCACGGATGATACGAGAGCCCTGTTCCGGGACATGATGGAGGAAGCGGAACGCGAATTCGGCTTTAACCAGGCCGGCGTCCCGCTGTTTGTCGAGGCAGTTCCCGGACGCGACGGTCTGGTCCTGACTATTACGAAAGTCGAAAACCCGGAGGAACTTGACGCGCGCTTTTCGAAATTCACCCCGCGGGTGAATACCGCAGGCGTTCTGGCCGGTCTGCTGAACCGCACGCCTACCCTGACCCAGGTGCGCGATGTCACGGACGAAAACCGCTCTTCACGCTTTTTCTTTTTTGAAACACTGGAAGATGTGAGTGAAGCCGCCCGTGCGCTGGACGGAACTTATTATGGCAAGAACACACTGTATAAGCTGCCGGACAAAAAAGGATTCTGTCTGCATATCGAGCCGTCCTGGCATGACAAGGACGAGTATAACCGCGTATGTAACATCCTCTCAGAGTACGGAACAAGCGAGGTCTCGACTTATGCTACCGGTGATCTGATCCGCGAGCATTACGAAGTGCTCGTGCCGGATCGGGCGCTGACCGTGATGGCGAAGTTCTGAGGCTGCTGCAGGGATCCGTCTCTGCAGCCGGCGGCGCGCATCCGTGCGGTGCCGCGGCCTGTCCTCACCGGAACACATTCACGCGTACGAACAGCCTCCCTTTCTTACTCTTTCCCGAACACCCGCAAAACACCGCACGCCCGTAATGGCGCACCGTGATCACGTCACCGTCCTTCAGCTCCGCCGCGGCGGAGCTGACCAGTTTTCCGTTCACAAAGATCTGATCCCCGTCGATCAGCGGGATCACTTTCGAGCGCGACAGGCCGAATGCCCCTGCCGCCACACTGTCGATCCGCACCGAAGCCACGGAAAACTCGCGTTCTTCCGGGGTCGGATCCGTGACGGCATCCGGCAGTTCTCCTCTGCGCACGCTCACATTCGAATGCCGCACGCGGGTTAGATTCTCCGCGATATGCTCCGCCATCTCCTCCATGCAGATCAGATAGGCACCGTCCTTATCCGGGAGAATATCCCCCACCTTTCCGCGGTCAATGCCCAGGTTCATGATCGCGCCCAGCCAATCCCTGTGAGACAGCGGTTCCCCACCGATCTTCGGCTGGTCCGCGCGCAGGACCGCAAGGACATCCGCAGTGAATTCCCGCTCTGTTCCTGCCGTTTCAAACAGTTCCGCCGGCACCAAAAAACCCGCCTTTCGTTCCGCTCCGTCAAAGCCGCCGAACAGAAACGCATGCACGCCGGGTTCCCGCTCGGTCAGACGAACAAACACATCCTGCCCGGTCGGGCTCAGCAGATCCGTATGCGTCACGATCCCGCGCATCTCACAGCGCCGGATCAGCTCCGTGATGCGTTTTTCGGTCAGTCTGTCCTGATCCATATCGGACTCCTCAGCAAAAAGGAGCGGCCCGAAAGCCGCCCCTCATAATCACTTTCTCTTCTTTCTCTGCTCTTCCTGTTTCCGCAGTTCGCGTTCCATCTTATCTCTCTGGTAATCTCTGCCATCGGGCTGCAGGCTTCCGAACATCAGAACGGCGCCGATGATAAAGCACAGCAGGACCGGCCATTTCATATAGACCAGGCGTCCGATCACCGCATAAAATCCGGTGCGGACCGCCACGACCTTGCCCGTGACGAAGCTGTTTCCGATCTCGAGCGGCTCCTCACCGTTGCGTTCGACGACCAGAACGCCCTTCGTGCTGCGGCCCAGCGCCAAAATACCGCCGCGGCCCGCGCGGGGATCATCCGCCTCCGGATCCACGGAAACCACGCGTCCGAGCACATCCGTCAGCGAGTTCTTCGTGCGGTGGAACGACACGATATCACCGGGCTGAATCTCATCGACCTCACACTCCTCAACGGACACAACAGTCCCCTGCGGATACTCCGGCTCCACAGCCGTGTCGATGGCGACCATGGGGTTAATGCCCCGGAACATATTGATCAGTCCGCCCAGGCAGATGGCCAGCGCGGCAAACAGAAAGACAAACGCCAGAACGCGGAACACGCGTCTCAACATTCTCATAATCATTCTCCAATCCAAAAATCACATACTTCTTCGCATTATATAGAAGAAACAGTCACAATTCAATGCTCTTTTTTACGCCTCCGGGCTCTCGCTGCGCACCACCACGCGGACCAGTGCCGGCCGGCGCCCGGACGTCTTCACGACCGTGACCTTCAGATCTTCGTAGATGAACGTGTCCCCTGCCATGGGAAGCCGGCCCATCTGTTCCATGACCCAGCCGCTGACCGTGGCGGAGTCGCTCTCTTCGTCTTCGCGGATCCCGAACAGTTCAAACATGTCGTCCAGGTCCGCCGTACAGTCGATCAGGTAGCTGCCGTCGGACTGCTTCCGGAACATCTCCACGACCTCGTCGTGCTCGTCCCAGATCTCGCCGACCAGCTCCTCGAGGATGTCCTCGAGCGTCACGATGCCTTCCGTCCCGCCGTATTCATCGACGACGACCGCCATGTGATTCTTCCCGCGCTGCAGCGTGTGCAGAAGCTCCGAGATCTCCGTGGAGGTCGTGGTATAGACCACGGGCGAAGTCATCTTGCCTACGTCATAGGCCTTGCCCTTATACCGCCGGTAATAAAAGTCTTTCTCGTGGATCACGCCGATGATGTTGTCGATGGTCTTATGATAGACCGGGAGCCGCGAATAGCCGGTCTCAATAAACAGCCGTGCCAGATCATCTTCGGAAACATCATCCGGAACCGCCTCCACGTCCACGCGCGGCGTGAGGATCATGTCGACGGTCTGGTCATTGAACTCGATCGCGGCGCGGATCAGCTCGCTTTCGTCCTCGTCGAGGCCGCCCTCGTTCTCCGCCTCGGAGACCATGGTGATCAGTTCCTCCTCGGTGATCCCCTCGTCGTTATCGCTGTGGAAGATCTTCCCGACCAATCCCTGCCATTTCAGCAGGACGAAGTTCAGAGGAGTCAGGATCTTCATAATGACGTTCACGGCCCCTGCCACGCGGATCGCGAAGTCTTCCGGCCGGTCTTTCGCCAGTTTCTTCGGCGCTACTTCGCTGAAGAACAGGATCGCCAGCGTCAGTACAATGGTCGAGACCGTAGGGCCGTAAACCGCCCCGTAGACCAGAAGCAGGCGCGTAAAAAGCACCGTGCCGACCGAAGCCGCCGCGATGTTCACGATGTTATTTCCGATCAGTACGGAAGAAAGCAGGCGCTCATAATCATTCGCGATCTTCAGCGCCAGAGCGGCGTGCCGCTCCTCCGCCTCGACCCGGGTCTTCAGCCGGATGCGGTTCAGCGAGGAATACGCGGTCTCCGTCGCGGAGAAAAATGCCGAGGCCGCCATCAACAGAAGGATGGCGACGATCATGCCTATACAAGCACTGTCCATGAGGAACGAATCACTCTCCTTTTCGCGGGGCCGGGAGGACAAATGCCGCGGCCTCGCCGCATTGAAATGATATGTATCGTCTGTATATTATCATTTTTCACATTTTTCGTATATACTATTGTTGTAGGAAAATGTGTTCACGGCCGAGGGGCCGCATCGTCGAGGAGTTTATGAAGGATTACGGCAGAACATACGATGACACCATGTTTCGCGAAGCGTTTGAGCACGGTTACACGTGGCTCGCCGGTTTCATGCGCAATGTCCGGCGCTTCCCGAAGCATCTGGCGATGAACGACCCCGCCACGGTGCGTATCTGGAATTATACCGAGCTGAATGCGGAGGCAAACCGGCTCGCGCATGCGCTGGCCTCCGACGGCGTCGGAAAAAACGACGTCGTGATGACCGTGCTCACAAACTGCCCTGAGTTTTGTTTCAGCTATATCGGGCCGCGGAAGATCGGAGCCATCCTGAACCCGGTGAACTTTAATCTGGCACCGGGCGAGCTTGCGCTGCTGATCGACCATAACCGGCCGAAAGTCGTGATCTACGCGGCCTCCGTCGCCGAGGCCGTCACGGAAGCCCTGCAGCGCGCCGAACACCATCCGGTTCGCGCCGTCATGGCGGATAACCTTAAAGGCCGGCCTGTCCCCGACGGGCACATCTCCTATTTCAAGTATGTCTATCACAGGCCCGCAGAGGAGCCCGAAATGGACTTTCTTCCGCACATCTATGACGAAGTGCTGCGGTTATGCACCAGCGGGACGACGGCATTGCCCAAAAGCGTCCCGATCAATGACATTAACGAGGTTCTCTCCGCGCACGACGCCATCATCAATTATCCGCTGAACCCGAACGACGTCTGCATGAACATGACGCCCTGGTTTCACCGCGGCGGCTGCCATGTCGGCGGCCCGTGTCCGGTGTTTTACGCGGGGTGCGCGCTGGTCATAGCCCGGACGTTTAACCCGAAGCAGGCATTGAAGTGGGTCGAAAAGCACGGCGTCACGTTCCTGATCGGCGCGCCCGCGACACTGGAACTTCTGACGAAGGCGCAGGAGATGGTGCACGCGGACCTTTCCGGGCTGAAAGGAATCATCGCCATGGGCGCCCCGCTGGAGAAGGAGGCCTGCATCCGGTACATGGAGGCGCTGACCCCGAATATTTTTAACGGATACGGCACCACCGAGACCCTGTGCAATTCCTTCCTGCGGCCGTTCGACCTGCCCGAGGGGGCTGGTTCGGTCGGCTCGAGCGCGCTGGATGACGAAGTCCGCGTGGTGCGGGTCCTGGCTGAGGATGACTGCGCGGAAATTATGCTTTGGCGAATTGTTCGT